>NZ_JANCOU010000005.1:0-140206 GCF_024295665.1 Streptococcus sp. CF8_St5-17 | reverse complement strand
ATTCTAAGGTCTTCTTTTTATAAGTGTTACGATTTACTTTTAATAAGTTGTGTATTCTATTTAAAGGACAAGGGCGAACGAAGTGAGCTTTTAGAAGATATTTCCCGCTATAGTGGTATTCTAGATAATAATTTATTATTAGCTAGAACGGGATTTTTGAGACACTCTGGCTCAAAAATTAGGGATGAAATTACGAAGTAATTTGCTCCCGTCCGCACTTTCTAAGGGAAATATCAGAATTACAAAATAAAAATCAACCTATAGTCTTTTCTAATAGCAAGCCATAGTCAACTGTCTGTTTACTCAAGTTTGACTAGGAACATGGCTATCTTGATAATCTGTTAACCATTGTCTACCAAAGGATTTGGGAAATCTTCTCCAAATCTTTTTTTGTACTTCAAATAACGATATAGTTTCAAACTATATCAAAGCCTAATTTTTTACAATTATACAGATGATTTCTTTTCTGTTAAGATAGTTTCAACAACAATTTTTGGAGGACAAAACATGTCAACTACAATTATCGGTTTCCCTCGTTTGGGTGAATTCCGCGAATTAAAATTTACAACTGAAAAATACTTTAGAAAAGAAATCTCAGAAGAAGAACTCTTAGCTGCGGCTAAAGAATTGCGTGCAAAACACTGGAACATCGTCAAAGAAAAAGGCATCACTGAAATCCCATCAAATGACTTTTCTCACTACGACAACTTCCTTGATGCTGCTTTCCTTTTCAACGTAGTTCCTGCATCTGTTCAAAACTTGGACTTGTCAGACCTTGAACGCTACTTTGCTTTGGGACGTGGATACCAAGGAGAAAAAGGGGATGTTCGTGCCCTTCCAATGAAGAAATGGTTCAACACTAACTACCACTACATCGTTCCAAAGTTTGAAAAAGAAACTCAAGTAAAATTGGCTGGTCACAAGATCTTTGATGAGTTCCAAGAAGCAAAAGAACTTGGTCTTAACACTCGTCCTGTCCTTGTCGGCCCATTCACGTTCCTTCAATTGTCAGACTTTGAAGAAGGTGTGAAAGCAGAAGACTTCGTAGATAGCTTAGTAGCTGCTTACCAAGATGTTTTTGCAAAATTGGCTGAACTTGGTGCAACTCGTATCCAACTCGATGAAGCTGCTCTTGTCAAAGATTTGACAGAAGAAGAAAAAGCACTCTTCTTGAACATCTACAACAAACTCTTGGCTGACAAAAAAGGTCTTGAAGTCTTGCTTCAAACATACTTCGGTGATGTTCGTGACGTCTACGCTGACCTTGTGAGATTGCCAGTAGATGCGATCGGTCTTGACTTCGTTGAAGGTAAGAAAACTCTTGAACTCGTTAAAGGCGGATTCCCAGCTGACAAGACTCTTTATGCGGGTATTGTCAATGGTAAGAACATTTGGCGCAACAACTATGAAAAGAGCTTGGCGATTCTTGAGCAAATCCCAGCTGAAAACATCGTTTTGACTAGCTCATGCTCACTTCTTCATGTGCCATTTACAACAGCAAATGAAGAATTTGAACCAGCTATCTTGAACCACTTTGCATTTGCAGTTGAAAAATTGGATGAAATCCGTGACTTGGATGCTATCCGCAACGGTCAAGGTGCAGAAGCTCTTGCAGCAAACAAAGAACTCTTTGCGACTGAACGTGTCGGAGCAAATGCGGAACTTCGTACGCGTATCGCTGGATTGACTGACGCAGACTACACTCGTTTGCCAGCTTTCGCAGAACGTGAAGCAATCCAAGAAGAAGCATTCAAACTTCCAGCCCTTCCAACAACTACCATCGGTTCATTCCCTCAAACTAAGGAAGTTCGTGCGAAACGTTTAGCCTTCCGTAAGGGTGAATTGTCACAAGAAGAATACGATTCCTTCCTTGCTGAAACCATCGACGAATGGATCAAATGGCAAGAAGAAGTTGGATTTGACGTGCTTGTACACGGTGAATTCGAGCGTAACGACATGGTTGAGTACTTCGGTCAAAACTTGTCAGGTTACCTCTTCTCTAAGAATGGTTGGGTACAATCATACGGTATGCGTGGAGTTAAACCACCAATCATCTGGGGTGATGTGACTCGTCTCAACCCAATCACTGTTAAATGGTCTAGCTACGCACAAAGCCGTACGGACAAACCTGTTAAAGGTATGTTGACTGGACCTGTTACCATCCTTAACTGGTCATTCCCACGTGAAGACATCTCTATCAAGGATTCTACTCTTCAAATCGCTCTTGCTATCAAGGATGAAGTTCTTGACCTTGAAGCTGCAGGCGTGAAAATCATCCAAATCGACGAGGCTGCTCTTCGTGAGAAATTGCCACTTCGTCGTAGCGACTGGTACGAAGACTACCTTGACTGGGCTATTCCAGCCTTCCGTTTGGTTCACTCAACTGTAGCACCAGACACACAAATCCACACTCACATGTGTTACTCAGAATTTACAGATATCATCCCAGCTATCGACAACATGGATGCAGACGTTATCTCATTTGAAGCTAGCCGTTCAAACCTTGAAATCTTGGACGAACTCAAAGCGAAAAACTTCCAAACAGAAGTTGGACCTGGGGTTTACGATATCCACTCACCTCGTGTGCCTAATGAAGGCGAAATCGACCACACCATCGAAGCAATTCTTGCGAAAGTACCTAGCAAGAAAGTTTGGATCAATCCTGACTGTGGTTTGAAAACACGTGGTATTCCAGAAACGAAAGAAAGCTTGATCCGCCTTGTAGAAGCTGCTAAAGCTGCGCGTGAGAAATTGTAAGAAAAGACAGTTCTCTCTACACGGTTGATCAGTAAGAAATCAACTAGAAAAAGGTTATTACATATGTCGCGTCAAACACCGTCACTCTCATTTGAAGTTTTCCCTCCAAACCCAGCAGTAGGCAATGACAAAATTATTGCAGCTCTGAAAGACATGCAGGGCTTGGCACCACACTTCATCAGTGTAACTGCCAGCAATAATAAATTTAATATCAAAGAGACGACGGTTCGTTTGGCAGACTATATCCAAAATGACTTGGAGATTCCGACCATTGCTCACTTGCCAGCTATCTATCTTACTAAGGATAAGGTGGCTGAGACTATTGCAGATTTGGATAAGGTTGGGGTTCAGAAAATCTTGGCTTTGCGTGGAGATATTATTCCAGATGTTGAACCACAAAAGGATTTTCGTTACGCCACAGACTTGATTGAGTTTATCAATGAACAGGCACCGCATTTTGATATCATCGGAGCTTGTTACCCAGAAGGACACCCGGATTCGCCAAACCAAATCTCAGATATTCAAAATCTCAAGAAAAAAGTAGATGCAGGCTGTTCAAGCCTTGTCACTCAGCTTTTCTTTGACAATGAGCGTTTCTACGACTTCCAAGACAAGTGTACCTTGGCAGGGATTGATGTTCCCATTCATGCTGGTATCATGCCAATCCTGAATCGTAACCAAGCGCTTCGTCTCTTGAAGACTTGTGAGAATATCCATCTTCCACGTAAGTTTAAGGCTATCTTGGACAAGTATGAGAATGACCCTGAGTCACTCAGAGCAGCAGGACTTGCCTATGCCGTGGACCAAATCGTGGACTTGGTAACGCAAGACGTGGCAGGGGTACATCTCTACACCATGAACAATGCAGACACTGCTCAGTACATCCACCAAGCAACCCATGCCTTGTTCAATCACCAATCTTAAAATATTAAAAAGCAAACCATTCTTCTTTTCATAGAGGAATGGTTCCTTTTTGATAGAAAAGACCGTACTTTTTAAGAAAAATATGATAAAATAGACTCTGTACGTACTTGATACAAAGATGAGGGTATTTAAGTTATTAAGGTTGCAAAAACTCAACTCTAAATGTCCAAAATATCATGAGTAATTGAACACGCCTACAACTCTGTGGAAAAAGATAAATCCTCCTAGGAGCGGTCGCTCCGTCGTTGGATTTCCTATTTTCCTTTGAGTTGCTTAACGGCTTAGTATCTTGATTTTTGTAGGCAAGGCGTATAATTTTATCAATCCAAAGGGGATTAAAATGACAAAACAAGTGTTTCAAACGACTTTCGCGGGTCGTGAGTTGATCGTAGAGACTGGTCAGGTTGCTAAGCAAGCAAATGGCTCTGTTGTCGTGCGTTACGGTGAGTCAACTGTCTTGACTGCTGCCGTTATGTCTAAGAAGATGGCAACTGGGGATTTCTTCCCACTTCAAGTTAACTACGAAGAAAAAATGTATGCGGCTGGGAAATTTCCTGGTGGCTTTATGAAACGTGAAGGACGTCCTTCAACAGATGCGACTTTGACAGCGCGTTTGATTGACCGTCCAATCCGTCCAATGTTTGCGGAAGGTTTCCGTAACGAAGTGCAAGTCATCAACACTGTGCTTTCTTATGACGAAAATGCATCTGCACCAATGGCAGCCATGTTTGGTTCATCATTAGCACTATCTATCTCAGATATTCCATTTGACGGACCAATCGCTGGGGTACAAGTGGGTTATGTTGATGGAGAAATCATCATCAACCCTACTCAAGAACAAGCAGAGCAATCGCTTCTTGAATTGACAGTAGCTGGTACTAAGCACGCTATCAACATGGTAGAGTCTGGTGCCAAAGAATTGTCAGAAGAAATCATGTTGGAAGCTCTTCTCAAAGGGCACGAAGCTGTTAAAGAATTGATTGCATTCCAAGAAGAAATCGTTGCAGCAGTCGGTAAAGAAAAAGCAGAAGTAGAATTGCTTCATGTAGATGCTGAATTGCAAGCTGAAATCATCGCAGCCTACAACAGCGATCTTCAAAAAGCTGTTCAAGTTGAAGAAAAATTGGCGCGTGAAGCTGCAACTCAAGCAGTCAAAGACCAAGTTACAGCAGTTTATGAAGAAAAATATGCAGACCACGAAGAGTTCGAACGTATCATGCGTGACGTGGCTGAAATCTTGGAACAAATGGAACACGCAGAAGTGCGTCGTTTGATCACAGAAGACAAGGTTCGTCCTGACGGTCGTAAGGTCGATGAAATCCGTCCTTTGGATGCGGTTGTTGACTTCCTTCCTCGCGTACACGGTTCAGGTCTCTTCACTCGTGGACAAACTCAGGCTCTTTCTATCTTGACTTTGGCGCCAATGGGTGAAACGCAAATCATCGATGGTTTGGATCCAGAGTACAAGAAACGCTTTATGCACCACTATAACTTCCCACAATACTCTGTTGGTGAAACTGGTCGTTACGGTGCGCCTGGTCGTCGTGAAATTGGTCACGGTGCTCTCGGTGAGCGTGCACTTGCTCAAGTATTGCCAAGCTTAGAAGAATTCCCATATGCGATTCGTTTGGTAGCAGAAGTCTTGGAATCAAACGGTTCTTCATCTCAAGCATCTATCTGTGCAGGAACACTTGCCCTTATGGCTGGTGGTGTGCCAATCAAGGCTCCGGTAGCAGGTATTGCCATGGGTCTGATCTCAGATGGAAACAACTACACCGTATTGACAGATATCCAAGGTTTGGAAGACCACTTTGGAGATATGGACTTTAAGGTTGCAGGTACTCGTGACGGGATTACAGCTCTTCAAATGGATATCAAAATCCAAGGGATTACTGCAGAAATCTTGACTGAAGCTCTTGCCCAAGCCAAGAAAGCTCGTTTTGAAATCCTTGATGTGATCGAAGCAACGATTCCTGAAGTTCGTCCAGAATTGGCTCCAACTGCTCCGAAAATTGATACCATTAAGATTGATGTGGACAAGATTAAGATTGTCATCGGTAAAGGTGGAGAAACCATTGATAAAATCATCGCTGAAACAGGCGTTAAGATTGATATCGACGAAGAAGGAAACGTGTCTATCTACTCTAGCGATCAAGCTGCCATTAACCGCGCTAAAGAAATTATTGCTGGTTTGGTTCGTGAAGCAAAAGTGGACGAAGTCTACCATGCTAAAGTGGTTCGTATCGAGAAATTCGGAGCCTTTGTCAATCTCTTTGACAAGACTGACGCCCTCGTTCACATCTCTGAAATGGCTTGGACTCGTACTAATAATGTAGAAGATTTAGTTCAAATTGGTGATTTTGTCGATGTGAAGGTTATTAAGATCGATGAAAAAGGTCGTGTAGATGCTTCTATGAAGGCACTCTTGCCACGTCCGCCAAAACCTGAACGTTCAGAAGAAAAAGGGGATAAAGGTCATCGTCATGGCGATCGCCCTCGTCACCACCACAAGGACCACAAACCTAAGAAAGAAACTACAGAAACACCAAAAGACTCAGAATAAGAAAGGAGAAATGTATGGGATGGTGGCGTGAAACCATTGATATCGTAAAAGAAAATGATCCAGCGGCTCGCACCACTTTGGAGGTTCTTTTGACCTATCCTGGTGTGAAAGCCTTGGCTGCCCACCGTCTCTCTCATTTTCTCTGGAAGAATGGCTTTAAGCTTTTAGCTCGTATGCACAGCCAGTTTTGGCGCTTTTGGACTCAGATTGAGATCCACCCAGGAGCTCAGATTGACTCTGGTGTCTTTATCGACCACGGGGCGGGTCTGGTTATTGGGGAGACGGCCATTGTTGAGAAGGGTGTCCTTCTCTACCACGGTGTCACTCTCGGTGGTACAGGTAAGGATGTTGGCAAACGACATCCGACCGTGCGTAAGGGAGCTCTTATATCAGCCCATGCCCAGGTTATCGGTCCTGTAGAAATCGGTGAAAACGCTAAAGTCGGTGCTGCAGCAGTTGTCGTGGCAGACGTACCAAGTGACGTGACGGTTGTCGGAATTCCAGCCAAGATTGTCCGAGTGCATGGGCAAAAGGATGAACCAACCATTCACGAAGTCGAAGAAAAACGTGAATACTACGTCAATAAACTTGAGCATGCTAGAGAAGCCAGTCACAGGTCGTCTGGTTTGTAATGAGAAGTGACTCTTTAATTAGGAGGTTAGGTCGATGCTATTAGAAGAATTTGAAAATGTACCTGCTGTTATCGAGCCAACTGATCGAAGCCTCCTTAGTGGTGGAGAAGTTTGTGATACCATTATCTTGTCTTTTAATGGAGAAATCCTTGAACGAGTAAAGCAGATAGAAGGTGTCTACGAAGGTGGCTATCTTACCAATCTAAATGGCAAACTGCCATGGTATATCTATGAAAAAGATGGGAGTAAGGTAGCAGTTTCTATGGCTACTATTGGAGCTCCAATGGTTGTTGGACTCTTAGAAGAACTAAAAGCAAGAGGATTTAAGAATTTTATTGTTTTGGGATCTTGCGGAGTTCTAGACCAGTCTATTCAAGCAGATAAGATTATCCTACCAAGTTCGGCTTTACGTGATGAAGGTACTAGTTATCACTATGCTCCAGCAAGTGATGAAATAGCCTATGAGCGATCTCTACTCTTAACTATGGAAAACGCCTTGGATAAAGCTGGTGTTGAGCATATTAGAACAAAGTCTTGGACCACAGATGCCTTTTATCGTGAGACAGCTGCTAAGGTCAAACGAAGACTTGAAGCAGGAGCTAGAGTTGTAGATATGGAAGCTTCGGCTATCATGGCCTGGGCCCAATATCGACAAGCCAAGGTCTATCAATTTTTCTATACAGCTGACTATGTCGACCATCACAATCATGAGTGGGATGCCAGACGCGAAGAAAGAAAAGCAGATGCTATGACTTTCTTTGAGATAGCCTTAGTAATTGCCAGAGAGCTGGATTGAAACTACTCTTTACGATAAACAAGAAAGAGAAAGGAGTCAGTGAGTGATTAAAATCTATGACACCATGTCTCGTGATTTACGAGAATTTGTCCCAATCGAGGACGGCAAGGTCAAGATGTATGTCTGTGGGCCAACAGTTTATAACTATATCCACGTGGGGAATGCCCGCTCAACGGTAGCTTTTGATACTATTCGTCGCTATTTTGAATATCGTGGCTATGAGGTTGCCTATATTTCTAACTTCACAGATGTGGATGATAAGATTATTAACCGTGCTAAGGAAGAAGGTATCACACCTCAGGAAGTAGCGGACAAGTATATCGCTGCCTTTCGGGAAGATGTGACGGCTTTGGGTGTGAAACCTGCGACTCGCCATCCTCGTGTAGTCGAGTTTATGGCTGATATCATCCGCTTTGTAGAAGACTTGATTGAAAAAGGCTTTGCCTATGAGAGTCAAGGGGATGTCTATTTCCGTGTAGAAAAATCCCACAACTATGCTAAGTTAGCTAATAAAACCCTAGAAGACTTGGAATTAGGTGCTTCAGGTCGGACAGACGAAGAAACAGCTCGCAAGGAAAATCCTGTAGACTTTGCTCTTTGGAAAGCAGCCAAACCAGGTGAGATTTCTTGGGACAGTCCATGGGGGCCTGGTCGTCCAGGCTGGCATATCGAATGTTCGGTTATGTCAACGGAGATTTTAGGCGATACCATCGATATTCACGGTGGTGGAGCTGACCTTGAGTTTCCTCACCATACCAACGAAATTGCCCAATCTGAAGCTAAAACAGGCAAGACTTTTGCCAACTACTGGATGCACAATGGCTTTGTCAACATCGACAATGTCAAGATGTCCAAGTCTTTGGGGAACTTCATTACGGTACACGATGCCCTCAAAACTATCGACGGTCAAGTGCTTCGTTTCTTCTTTGCGACTCAGCATTACCGCAAACCTATCAACTTTACGGAAAAGGCTGTGCGCGATGCCGAGACTAATCTCAAGTATTTGAAGAACACTTACGAGCAACCATTTACTGGAGATGTAGATGCTCAAGAATTGCAAGCTTTTAAAGATAAGTTTGTAGCAGCTATGGATGAGGATTTCAATACAGCTAATGGAATCACTGTTGTCTTTGAAATGGCCAAATGGATCAACTCAGGTAACTATGATGCAAGTGTTAAGGAAACTCTTGCAGCCATGTTGGAAGTCTTTGGAGTTGTCTTTGTTGAGGAAGTTTTGGATGAAGAGATTGAAGCCTTGATTCAAAAACGCCAAGAAGCGCGTGCCAATCGTGACTTTGCGACAGCTGACCAAATCCGTGACCAACTAGCTGCTCAAGGGATTAAACTACTTGATACCAAGGATGGAGTGAGGTGGACACGTGATTGATGTCAATCTCATTAACGGGATTGCGCTAGCCTTTGAAGGTGATGCGGTTTATTCTATGTATATCCGTCGCCATCTCATCCTCAAAGGCATGACCAAACCCAATAAACTCCACCAAGAGGCAACCAAGTATGTGTCGGCCAGGGCTCAGGCTCGCTTGATTTCCCTCATGTTGGAAGAAGAAGTCCTAACGGAAAAAGAGGAAGAAATCTACAAACGGGGTCGCAATACCAATAGCCATACCAAGGCAAAAAATGCGGATGTGGTGACCTATCGCATGTCTACGGGATTTGAAGCGGTCATGGGTTATCTTCATATGACCGAAAATGTGGAGCGCCTAGAAACCTTGATTTCTTGGTGTATTCAAAAAGTGGAGGGCTAGGAATGATTGCAAAAGAATTACTAGATTGGTTTCCACAAGCTCAAATCGTAGATCAACCAGTCGACAAGGAAGGCTATCTGACGCTTCCAGTATCCTCAAATCAGTGGGTTTTACTGGAGGAAGCTGGACTTAGTGAACGTGAGAAACAGTTGGTGGCTCTCTTAACTCAGCAGGAACAAACTATCTCTTTAAATCCCTGGTATAGCTATTTGATTGAGGGCAAGGGACAAGCGCCACAGAGCTTTAAAAAGCTACAAGTTGTCTATTGTCACCTTTCCTATTACCAACAGGAAAACCTGACTTCTTGGTTGGATATGATGAAAACCCTCTTTCCTAATTGTGAAACAGTTCTTCAGGTTGGCACTCAGGATTACCTTTTTGTTCTCCAACAGGACAAATACACTTCTGTTCGCTCAATCCTGACAGATACCTTGGAAGCTGTAGAGTACGACTTTGGAGTTCGTCTGTCTATTATGCTTGGTCAGGTCTGGTCGCAAGCAGGAAATCAGAGTTTGACAGATCTCATCAAAGCAGAACGTGACTTGTTTAAAAACTGGTGGCGTCAAGGTCATCAAGGATTCCATACTTTTTCTCAACTTTACCTTTGGAGTATGGGTGAAAAAATGGTGGATCTTGGTTTGATCAAAGATTATCTACACCAGATGATTTTGGATCAAGATCAGATTCAGGAAATCATTCTCTCCTTATGGGAAAATAGTGCAGTCCTTACGAAGACAGCTCAGCAACTCTATCTACACCGCAATTCTCTCCAATACAAGATTGATAAATGGGAAGAATTGACAGGGCTACAGTTGAAAGAATTGACAGATTTGACCTTGTGTTATCAGTTGATTTTACCAGATATTATTTAAAGTTTTGTGCAAGTTGCACAGAACTTTTTTATTTTTTTGGTCATCTTGCCATAGAATTGTAAAGCGTTTTCATTTATAATAAAACTATCAAAAATAAAAGGAGTTCACCGAAATGGTAGAATTAAATCTTAAAAATATTTACAAAAAATATCCAAATAGCGAACACTACTCAGTTGAAGACTTCAACTTGGACATCAAAGACAAAGAATTTATCGTTTTCGTAGGACCTTCAGGATGTGGTAAATCAACTACACTCCGTATGATTGCAGGTCTTGAAGACATCACAGAAGGTACTGCATCTATCGATGGTGTGGTTGTCAACGACGTAGCTCCAAAAGACCGTGATATCGCCATGGTATTCCAAAACTACGCTCTTTACCCACACATGACTGTATACGACAACATGGCTTTCGGTTTGAAATTGCGTAAATACAGCAAAGAAGACATCGACAAACGTGTACAAGAAGCAGCAGAAATTCTTGGTTTGAAAGAATTCTTGGATCGTAAACCAGCTGACCTTTCAGGTGGTCAACGTCAACGTGTTGCCATGGGTCGTGCGATCGTCCGTGATGCTAAAGTATTCTTGATGGACGAACCTTTGTCAAACTTGGATGCAAAACTTCGTGTATCAATGCGTGCTGAAATTGCTAAAATCCACCGTCGTATCGGAGCTACAACTATCTACGTAACTCACGACCAAACTGAAGCAATGACACTTGCAGACCGTATCGTTATCATGTCAGCTACTAAAAACCCTGCTGGTACTGGTACTATCGGACGTGTTGAACAAATTGGTACTCCTCAAGAAGTTTACAAAAACCCAGTTAACAAATTCGTAGCAGGATTTATCGGAAGCCCAGCTATGAACTTCATCAACGTTAAATTGAACGGTGATCACATCGTTGGTGACGGCTTCAACTTGAAAGTTCCAGAAGGTGCTTTGAAAGTTCTTCGTGAAAAAGGTTACGAAGGTAAAGAATTGATCTTCGGTATCCGTCCAGAAGACGTGAATGCAGAACCTGCTTTCCTTGAAACATTCCCAGAATCAGTTGTGAAAGCAACTATCTCTGTATCAGAATTGCTCGGTTCAGAATCTCACCTATACTGCCAAGTTGGTAAAGATGAATTCGTTGCTAAAGTTGATGCACGTGACTATTTGCAAGCTGGTGCAACAGTTGAACTTGGATTTGACTTGAACAAAGCTCACTTCTTCGACGTAGAAACTGAAAGAACAGTTTACTAAGATAGATTTTAATCAATCAACACTACTAGAGTTTCTCTAGTAGTGTTTTTTAGAGTTCAGCAAAGTCTTACGGAATAGGCTTTTCTAGTTTTCATATCAACAAAAAAGTGTTAAAATGGTAGGAAGAACTGGAGAGTATGCATGCCTAAAGAAGTAATTTATTCAGGCGATGAAGTCGTCGCTTTAACGCAAAAATATTTATCGAAAGAAGATGTGGCTTTTGTACACAAGGCCTTGGTTTACGCTGTAGAATGTCATAGTGGGCAGTATCGCAAATCAGGCGAGCCCTACATTATCCACCCTATTCAGGTAGCAGGTATTTTAGCCAAGCTCAAGCTAGACGCTGTCACTGTTGCCTGTGGTTTTTTGCATGACGTGGTAGAAGACACAGATGCTACTTTGGATGACTTAGAGCGTGAGTTTGGACATGATGTTCGAGTGATTGTAGACGGTGTTACCAAACTTGGTAAGGTTGAGTACAAATCTTTCGAGGAGCAATTGGCCGAGAATCACCGCAAGATGCTCATGGCCATGTCTGAGGATATCCGTGTTATCTTGGTAAAACTCTCTGACCGCCTGCACAATATGCGCACTCTCAAGCATCTTCGTAAGGACAAGCAGGAACGTATTTCCCGAGAAACAATGGAAATCTATGCACCACTTGCTCATCGTTTGGGGATTTCAAGTGTGAAGTGGGAACTGGAAGATCTCTCTTTCCGCTATCTCAATCCAACTGAATTTTACAAGATTAGTCACATGATGAAGGAAAAACGTCAAGAACGTGAAGCCTTGGTCGATGAAGTTGTGACGAAGCTTGAGGAATATTCATCTGAGCGCCACCTTACAGGGAAAATCTATGGCCGTCCAAAGCATATCTACTCTATCTATCGCAAGATGCAGGACAAGAAAAAACGTTTTGAGGAAATCTATGACTTGATTGCCATTCGCTGTATTTTAGACACTCAGAGCGATGTCTATGCTATGTTAGGATATGTCCATGAGCTTTGGAAACCAATGCCAGGCCGTTTCAAGGATTACATTGCCAATCGTAAGGCTAATGGTTACCAGTCTATCCATACGACTGTTTATGGACCAAAAGGACCGATCGAGTTCCAGATTCGTACCAAGGAAATGCACGAGGTTGCCGAGTACGGGGTTGCGGCTCACTGGGCCTACAAAAAAGGAATCAAAGGTCAGGTTAATAGTAAAGAATCTGCTATCGGAATGAACTGGATCAAGGAGATGATGGAACTCCAAGATCAGGCAGATGATGCCAAGGAATTTGTAGATACTGTCAAAGAAAACTATCTGGCAGAAGAAATTTATGTCTTTACTCCAGATGGAGCGGTTCGTTCTCTTCCAAAGGATTCTGGACCGATTGACTTTGCCTATGAAATTCATACAAAGATTGGGGAAAAAGCAACAGGTGCCAAGGTTAATGGTCGCATGGTTCCGTTGACGACTAAGTTAAAAACGGGTGACCAGGTTGAAATCATCACCAATCCAAATTCATTTGGACCAAGTCGTGACTGGCTCAATATGGTTAAGACCAGCAAGGCCCGTAACAAAATTCGTCAGTTCTTTAAAAACCAAGATAAAGAATTGTCCATCAATAAAGGCCGTGAAATGCTGATTAGTCAGCTTCAAGAAAACGGCTATGTGGCCAATAAATTTATGGACAAGCGTCACATGGATGAAGTCCTTCAAAAAACCAGCTACAAGACAGAAGAAGCTCTCTTTGCTGCGATTGGTTTTGGAGAAATCGGAGCCATTACCGTCTTTAACCGTTTGACGGAGAAGGAACGTCGTGAAGAAGAACGTGCAAAAGCCAAGGCAGAAGCAGAAGAACTGGTCAAGGGTGGCGAAGTCAAGGTTGAAAACAAGGAAACTCTAAAGGTTAAGCATGAAGGTGGCGTTGTCATCGAGGGTGCCTCTGGTCTCTTGGTACGGATTGCCAAATGTTGTAATCCTGTTCCAGGTGATGATATCGTTGGCTATATTACCAAAGGTCGTGGTGTTGCCATCCATCGTGTGGACTGTATGAACCTTCGTTCACAGGAAAACTACGAGCAACGTCTACTAGATGTTGAGTGGGAAGACCAATTCTCAAGCAAGGAATATATGGCTCATATCGACATCTATGGACTAAATCGTTCTGGTCTTTTGAATGATATCTTGCAAGTCCTATCCAATACAACTAAGAATATCTCAACGGTTAACGCCCAGCCAACCAAGGATATGAAATTTGCTAATATCCATGTATCCTTTGGAATTTCAAATCTTTCAACGTTAACTACTGTAGTTGATAAGATCAAGAGTGTACCAGAAGTCTATTCAGTCAAACGGACCAATGGTTAAGTTGGCTCGATAGATCTAGAAAGGATTTCTATGAGAATTATCGTTCAGCGCGTCAAGGAAGCTCAGGTCTCAATTGAAGGGCAGGTTCATGGTCAAATCAAACAGGGGCTCCTGCTCTTAGTGGGTGTTGGACCTGAAGACCAGCAAGAAGATTTGGATTATGCAGTCAGAAAACTTGTCAATATGCGGATTTTCTCAGATGCTGAAGGCAAGATGAACCTATCTGTTAAGGATATCCAAGGAGAAATTCTCTCCATCTCTCAATTTACTCTTTTTGCTGACACTAAAAAAGGAAATCGTCCAGCCTTTACAGGTGCCGCTAAACCAGATATGGCTGAGGCTTTCTATCAAGATTTTAATCGAGAACTAGCCAAGGAAGTTCCTGTTGAGACAGGAGTCTTTGGAGCAGATATGCAGGTGGGATTAGTCAATGATGGCCCAGTAACCATCATCCTAGATACTAAAAATAGATAAGAAAAAACCAAGCTTGTATGCTTGGTTTTTTTGTGTCGTATTTAGTTCAGTTTTTCAACATAGAGCTGTTTGGCGATTTCTAGACTTACCAAGAGTTCTTCATTCTTGTGAATCAAAGTAAAGGTGTTAGAAAAGTCATCAAACTGTTGAACTTGGAGTTTGTCTCCAATATTGATAGCATGTTTTTCAAGATATTTGAGGAGATCAAAGCTATCGTGAACGCGAGTCAGGAGATAGGTTCCAGCTTCTTTGGTTTCTGCTAGAGGCAAGTTATTGATTTCAACCAAAAGTTCTCCCTTGGCAGGAATGGTACCACCATGAGGGCAGGTCTTTGGAAAGCCGAGCATACTTTCTAATCTTTCCACAAAAAAGTCTGAAACGGTATGTTCTAATACCTCGGCTTCCTCATGAATTTGGTCGCTGGTATAGTCTAGATGGTGCACCAGAAAAACCTCAATCAAACGGTGTTTGCGATAGAGCTCAGATACAAGTTTTAAACCAATATCAGTCAATAGGTATCCTTTTTTCTTATCTTTTAAGATGAGATTTTCAGACTGCATGCGCTTGATCATTTCGGTTACAGCTGGAGGAGATACCTGCATTCGAGCAGCAATTTCCTTATTGGTAATCTTAGGAACATCCATGCCAATCTCATAAATACATTTTAAATAGTCTTCTTTATTTGGGGTCATTCGCATTTCCTTGTTTATTATCTCCATCTAGTATACCAAAAAAAGCTAGATTTCTCTAGCTTATTGCTACAAGAACTGGACTTAGTTGAGTTCTTTTGCAGCTTCAATAGCGGCTTCAAAGTCTGGCTCGCTGTTGATATTGTCTACGTATTCGACATAGCGGATGGTGTTGTCGGTATCGAGAACAAAAACGGCTCGAGCAAGCAGATGCCATTCATTGATTAAGAGGGCATAATCGCGTCCAAAGGAGTGGTCGAAGTAGTCTGAGAGCATGATGGCATTTTCAATTCCTTCAGCACCACACCAGCGTTTTTGAGCAAATGGAAGGTCCATTGATACTGTTAGGACTACAGTATTGTCCAAGCTAGCCAGTTCTTCATTAAAGCGACGAGTCTGAAGTGAGCAGATACCTGTATCGATAGAAGGGATAACACTCAAGATTTTTTTCTTGCCTTCAAAGTCAGCCAGTGATTTTTTAGAAAGGTCAGTTGTTGTTAGAGAGAAGTCAAGAGCCTTGTCTCCTACTTGTAGTTGTTTTCCTGTAAAAGTCACAGGATTTCCAAGGAATGTAGTCATAAGCTACTCCAATCTTTTTTCTTTCATTTTACATTGAAACGTCAGATTTTCCCAATAATTTGACCGGAATTTGAATCAAAAAAACGCCAATTCCGTGAGAACGACGTTTTTTAAATGTTTATTTTGCCAATCCTTCAGCAATCTTGTCAAGGTTGTATTTCATCATGTTGTAGTAGCTGTCGCCTTCTTTACCTTGTTCTGCGATAGAGTCAGTAAAGATTTGTGCGTAGATTGGGATGTTTGTGTCTTGTGAAACAGTCTTCATTGGACGATCATCGACACTGGACTCAACAAATAGTGATGGGACTTTCATTTGGCGAAGTTTTTCAACCAAGGTCTTGATTTGGTCAGGAGTTCCTTCTTCTTCAGTATTGATTTCCCAAATATAGGCACTTGGGACACCGTAGGCTTTAGAGAAGTATTTGAAGCATCCTTCACTGGTTACGATGAGTTTTTTCTCAGCAGGAATATTGTCGAATTTAGCTTTAGCTTCCTTGTCAAGTTTGTCTAGCTTATCAGTATATTCTTTGAGATTTTTTTCGTAAAATTCTTTGTTGCTAGGGTCTTTAGCGCTCAATTGTTTTGCGATGTTTTTAGCAAAGATGATCCCATTTTCAAGGTTGAGCCAAGCGTGTGGGTCTTCTTTGCCTTTTTCGTTTTGACCTTCAAGGTAGATAACATCAACGCCTTCGCTGACTGCAAAGTAGTCTTTGTTTTCAGTTTTCTTGGCATTTTCTACCAATTTTGTAAACCAAGCATTTCCACCTGTTTCAAGGTTGATACCGTTATAGAAAATCAAATCAGCTTGAGAAGTTTTCTTGACGTCTTCAGGTAGTGGTTCGTATTCGTGTGGGTCTTGACCAACAGGAACGATACTGTGAAGATCAATCTTGTCACCAGCAATATTTTTAGTAATATCAGCGATGATTGAGTTTGTGGCAACAACTTTTAGTTTTTGACCAGAAGCTGCATCTTTTTTTCCACTAGCACATGCTACAAGAGCAATGACGGAAAGAAAGAGAACGAGTAATGTACCTAATTTTTTCATTAGATCCTCCAATTTATTGGGGCTTTGCCCCTTATTTTAACAAATGTTTATTTTTCAGTTTCAAATATCGTTGTTTTGGAGCGATAAAGAAGCTAATGAGAAAGAAACTAGCAGCCGTAAGCACGATACTAGAACCTGCCGCAACGTTAAAGCTATAGCCGATAAAGAGTCCCAAAACTGAAGCTGTAGCTCCAAAGGTTGAGGAAAGGAAAATCATACTTTTCAGGCTATTAGCATACAGATAAGCAGTTGCAGCTGGGGTAATCAGCATGGCTACAATCAGGATAGTTCCGACACTTTGCATAGCAGTCACTGACACCAGAGTCAAGAGTACCATGAGTAGATAGTGGTAGAAATTAACTGGCATGCCCATAGCCTTGGCTAGGAGTTCATCAAAGGATGTAATCAAGAGTTGTTTGAAGAAAATCCCGATAACCAAGAGAATGAGCGCCCCTACACCCATAGTAATAAACATATCTGTATCTTGAACAGCAAGAATATTACCAAAAAGGATATGGAAAAGGTCAGTTGAACTTTTAGCGACACTAATCAAGATGATACCGAGGGCTAAGAAAGAAGAAAAGGTAATGCCGATGGCGGTATCGCTTTTGACAATCGAGTTTCCCTTGATGTAGGTAATGATGATAGCAGCTAGCAGTCCAAAGACAATGGCTCCGATAAAGAAGTCAATGCCCAAGATGAAGGAGAGGGCTACACCTGGTAAGACAGCATGTGAAATGGCATCTCCCATGAGTGACATCCCACGTAGAATGATGAAACATCCTACAGCTCCAGCTACGACCCCGATAACAATAGCTGTTATCAAGGCATTTTGTAAGAAATGGAATTTTTGCAATCCATCGATAAATTCTGCAATCATAGGTCACCTCCATTGAAAAAGAGTCGATTACCGTAAGCTTCTTTGAGATTGGCTTGGGTAAAGGTTTCTTTGGTCGGACCAAAAGCAATCACTTCTCGATTGACAAGCAAGACTTGATCGAAGTAGTTGGGAACCTTGCTGAGGTCGTGGTGGACGATGAGAACCGTCTTCCCAGCTTTTTTCAGATCTCTCAGCGTATTCATGATGATTTCCTCACTGACTGAGTCAATCCCAACAAAGGGTTCATCTAAGAGGATATAGTCGGCTTCCTGCACCAAACATCTGGCAATCAAGACCCGCTGGAACTGACCTCCAGACAGTTGACTGATTTGACGTTCAGCGTAGTCAGCTAGGTCGACGATTTCGAGTGCTTCAGCTACCTTTTTCCAGTGACTTGCCTTTAAAGTGTGAAAGAGTGGAATGGATGGGTAGAGTCCTAGAGAGACACATTCTTTTACCTTGATAGGAAAGTTATAGTCGATATGAATTTTTTGCTCGACATAGGCCACTTTCTTAAGAGATTTGTTCATTTCTTTATCGTCGATAAAAGCATGTCCTTCATGTGGGATAATGCCCAGCATACTTTTTAATAAGGTTGATTTTCCAGCGCCGTTTGGACCAATAATCCCAGTAATCGTTGGTCCTTGGAGCACTAGTGAAATATCCTTTAGTGCCAACGTTTCTTTGTAGGAGACACTGAGGTTTTCGATACGTATCATACAGTTGTATTCCTCCTGGATTTTAATATACCTTAATTTTATTTTTAAGTCAAGTTAATTTTGGTAAAAATTTAAAATATTAATGATGAAATCAAATAGGAGGAGGCGGCATTTTTAATTGCATTCCCCAGGGATTTTTGCTAAGCTAAGAATAAGTGAAATTAGGAAAGCGAGAACAAGATGACACGTTATCAAGATGATTTTTATGATGCCATAAATGGTGAGTGGGAAAAGACTGCTGTTATTCCAGCAGATAAATCGAGAACAGGTGGTTTTATCGACCTTGACGAAGAAATTGAAGAGTTGATGCTAACGACGACAGACAAGTGGTTGGCAGGAGAAGATGTGCCAGAAGATGCTATCTTGGCAAATTTTGTCAAGTACCATAGTATGGTCAGAGATTTCGATAAGCGAGAAGCAGATGGAATTGAACCAGTCCTTCCTTTATTGAAGGAATACCAGAATTTAGAAAGTTTTGCGGATTTCGCAAGTAAACTAGCAGCATTTGAATTAGCTGGTAAACCAAACTTCCTTCCATTTGGAGTATCACCAGACTTTATGGATGCTAGAACCAATGTTCTCTGGGCTAGTGCTCCAGGAACTATCTTGCCTGACACAACCTACTATGCGGAAGACCATCCTCAGCGTGAGGAATTATTGAATCTTTGGAAAGAAAGTACTTCTAATCTCCTCAAAGCCTATAACTTCTCAGATGAAGAAATCGAAGACTTGCTAGAGAAACGATTGGAATTGGACCGCCGTATCGCAGCAGTAGTCCTCTCTAATGAAGAAAGTTCAGAATATGCTAAACTCTACCATCCATATTCTTATGAAGATTTCAAAAAGTTTGCTCCTGCACTTCCTTTAGATGATTTTTTCCAAGCGGTGATTGGACAAACACCAGACAAGATTATCGTAGATGAAGAACGTTTCTGGCAAGCAGCAGAGCAATTCTATAGTGAAGAAGCTTGGCCTTTACTCAAGGCAAGCTTGATCTTGAGTGTGGTCAATCTTTCAACAAGCTATTTGACAGATGAGATTCGCATTTTGTCAGGTGCTTATGGCCGTGCCCTTTCAGGAGTTCCAGAAGCCCAAGACAAGCGCAAGGCTGCTTACCACTTAGCCCAAGGACCATTCAAACAAGCGCTCGGTCTTTGGTATGCACATGAAAAATTCTCTCCAGAAGCCAAGGCGGATGTAGAGAAAAAAGTGGCAACTATGATTGATGTTTATAAGGAACGCTTGGCTAAGAATGACTGGTTGACTCCTGAAACGCGAGAAAAAGCCATCGTCAAACTCAATGTCATCAAGCCTTATATCGGTTATCCAGAAGAATTACCAGCTCGCTACAAGGATAAAGTAGTAGACGAAAACGCTAGTCTCTTTGAGAATGCCCTAGCCTTTGCGCGTGTGGAAATCAAACACAGTTGGAGCAAGTGGAACCAGCCAGTTGACTACAAAGAGTGGGGCATGCCTGCTCATATGGTTAATGCCTACTACAATCCACAAAAGAACTTGATTGTCTTCCCAGCGGCTATCTTACAGGCTCCATTCTATGACTTGCATCAGTCATCTTCTGCCAACTATGGTGGTATCGGAGCAGTTATCGCCCATGAAATATCTCATGCCTTTGATACAAATGGTGCGTCCTTTGATGAAAATGGTAGTCTCAAGGATTGGTGGACAGAGAGCGATTATGCTGCCTTTAAAGAGAAAACGCAGAAAGTTATCGACCAGTTTGACGGTCAAGAATCTTACGGCGCAACCATTAACGGTAAATTAACCGTATCCGAAAACGTTGCGGACTTAGGTGGAATTGCTGCAGCTCTAGAAGCTGCTAAGAGAGAACCAGACTTTTCAGCTGAAGAATTCTTCAACAACTTTGCGCGTATCTGGCGTATGAAAGGTCGCCCAGAGTTAATGAAACTTATGGCTAGCGTCGACGTACACGCGCCAGCTAAACTTCGTGTTAACGTCCAAGTGCCAAACTTTGATGACTTCTTTACAACCTATGATGTCAAAGAAGGTGATGGTATGTGGCGTTCACCAGAAGACCGTGTGATTATTTGGTAATCAAAAAACCAAGGATGATTGTCCTTGGTTTTTACGTTTTAGAAAAATGGATTAAAAGTTTTTTCGTGGGCGATGGTCGTAGCAGGTCCGTGACCTGGATAGACATCGTAGTTAGGAAGGGTGAAGAGCTGGGTCTGGATACTATGAAGGAGTTGTTCCATACTACCAGTAGGTAAGTCTGTTCGGCCAATAGTTTCACGGAAAAGGGCGTCACCTGTTATGACTAGTTGGGCTTCCGGAAAGACAAAGGATACTCCACCGATAGAGTGACCTGGAGTTGGTAGTACTGTAAAACGAAACTCCTCGATTTGGTATTCTTTATGAAAAACAAAGGTCTGTTCAGCTGGTCTACATACGACGTCTGCCATATCATCATGACGAGGAAGACCTGAGAGATTGTCAACAGGAGTATAGAGCCAAGCTTCTTCGCTTTCTGCCACATATACTGGAGGATTTCCAAAAGTATCTCTGACCAAGTCCAGACTCAAGATATGATCGTAGTGAGTATGGGTCAATAGAATCGCACAAACTGGTTTATTGATGTTCTCGATAGTCTTTCGAATGGCCTCCCAATGGCTACCTGGATCGACTACAATCAGGTGTTGGTCTCCTTCGAGATAATAAGTATTTTCATAGGCAACAGGATTTACGGTTTTATGGATTTTCATAGGATTTCCTCTTTCAAAGAATTTACAGTTTCTAGTATAACACAGAAGGACAAAATAAGAAATCAATCAACAAGAAAGTCCCTCCATAAAAGAAGGGACTTTTAACTTTTTAAAAATGATTTTTCCAGGCTTGGAAGCGTGCATCCAGTAGGAGTTGTGTCAGGTTTTTTAAGATTTCAACTTGCTCGGGCTCTAGTGTCTGGGCTTGAGAAACAAGTTGTCGAACATGGTCAATAGCATTTCTAGAAGATAAATCATTGATGGAAGTGATTCCAGATTCTAGGATGGTTCCGAAAAAGAGATCAAAATAGAGCTCTAGTTCTTCATCGGGCACACTGTCCACCCATTCTTTAAGAGCGTCTTTGATTTGCAGACTTTCGCTACTAATTTCCTCTAGTTGGACAAAGTGCTGTCCCTCAGTTAGCCAGCTGAAAGTATTGTGTTGAGCGATTCCACCGAGAGCCGTAGATTTGACGACGGTAGGAGTATCAGGAACTTCTAGCATCATGCCGATGACAGAACCTTGTGGGACGAAACGATGAATTTTTGGAATCACTTCCTGATAGCCTGTGGTTTCAGTCAGTTCAGCTTGGAGGCCAGGGGCATCATAGGTATAAACTGCTGATATCTTTTCCTGCAATTCAGGCTGGATTTGACTAGCAGCAAAGACGGCTAGATTCCCACCCTTAGAATGTCCAGCAAGAAGTACTTTTTGTTTTGGATGTTGTTTAAAGAAATCTTCCAAGTATTCAAGAGCATGCTTTTGGGCAGGGATTTCCTTCATATAGGTCATATGGAAATCTTCCTTCCAGCCAATAATACTGTCGTCTGTGCCACGAAAGACAATGAGATAAGTATCTAGGTTCAGACGATAGGTCATAGCAGCGAACTGTTTCTGTTGCTCAGTGTCAATCTCGTTAACAAAGTTAGAGAGTTTGCTATTTCTAAAACGTTTGTGTTGGGCAAGCTGGTCTAAAAGTTGCAGACGTTCTTTATTGGTCAACATGGTGCTTTCTCGAGGGACACGTGTTGCGACATCGCTTAAACGATTGACTGGCTGGTCCAATAGATTATCAAAAGGAAGATAAGTCAGCTCTGTCAAAGCAAGTACATCCAGTTCATTTAAGGGAAGATCATAAAAAGAATTGTATTGAACGTCAGTTAGATAGTCAAAAATATTGGCCATGGGAATTCCTTTCTTAACTTTTATAATATCAGATTTGCATCAATTTCGCTAGTAGTCAGAAGAATTTTGCTATAATATAAAAAAGGAGGAGCAGATGCATAAGATTTTACTAGTAGAAGATGATCCAGTAATCCGTCAGCAAGTTGGGAAAATGCTCTCCGAATGGGGGTTTGAAGTAGTCATGGTAGAAGACTTTATGGAAGTTCTGACGCTATTTGTTCAGTCTGAGCCTCATCTGGTCCTGATGGATATTGGATTGCCTCTCTTTAATGGTTATCATTGGTGTCAGGAAATTCGCAAGATTTCCAAAGTTCCTATTATGTTTCTGTCTTCAAGAGACCAGGCTATGGATATCGTGATGGCTATTAATATGGGAGCAGACGATTTTGTGACCAAGCCTTTTGACCAGCAGGTCCTTTTAGCTAAGGTACAAGGATTATTGCGCCGCTCTTATGAATTTGGAAGGGATGAAAGTCTCCTAGAGTATGCTGGAGTTATTCTCAATACCAAGTCTATGGATCTGCATGTTGAGGGACAAGCAATCACGCTGACAAAGAATGAATTTCAAATTCTGCGTGTCTTATTTGAACATGCAGGTAGTATCGTGGCGCGTGATGATCTGATGCGAGAACTCTGGAATAGTGACTTTTTCATCGACGATAATACTCTTTCTGTCAATGTTGCTCGCTTGCGTAAAAAGTTGGAAGAGCAAGGTTTGGTAGGATTTATTGAAACTAAGAAAGGGATAGGATACGGGTTAAAACATGCTTAATTGGAGACAATTTTTTCTAGCCTATCTTCGCTCACGGATTCGCCTTCTAGTCTTCATTTTTTTGATTAGCTGCCTTGCCCTCGCCTTTCACATTTTATTTACAAATCTAGGTTCTTACTTTCTTTACTTCTTTCTGCTTTGTAGTTTTCTAACCCTTTTATTTTTCATCTGGGATATCCTAGTAGAAGCAGAAGTTTATCGTAAGGAAATGCTTTATTCTGAAAGAGAACCAACATCTCCTTTGGAATGTGCTCTAGCAGAAAAATTGGACGAACGCGAAGCTGAGCTTTATCAAAAGAAATCAGAAGCTGAAAACCGCTATAATGATTTGGTGGACTACTATACACTCTGGGTTCATCAGATAAAAACACCAATTGCAGCCAGTAAACTCCTAGTGAGTGAGGTAGCAGATCGCCAACTGAAGCAACAGTTGGAACAGGAAATTTTTAAGATTGATTCCTATACCAACCTCGTACTCCAATATCTACGCTTAGAAAGCTTCCATGATGATTTGGTGTTGAAAAAAGAAAATATAGAAGATCTGGTCAAGGAAGTCATTCGCAAATATGCCATTTTCTTTATCCAGAAAGGTCTAAGTGTCGATCTGCATGACTTGGATAGAAGGATTGTGACGGATAAAAAATGGCTGTTGGTAGTCATTGAACAAATCCTGTCAAATAGCCTTAAGTACACAAATGAAGGTGGGGTTGAAGTCTACATGGAAGGTTCAGACCTTTGCATCAAAGATACTGGGATTGGTATCAAAAACAGTGATCGGTTGCGAGTCTTTGAACGTGGATTTTCAGGATATAATGGTCGAATGACCCAGCAGTCATCTGGACTTGGGCTCTATCTAACCCAGAAAATCAGCCAAGAATTAGGTCATCAAATCCGTATCGAATCTGAACTTGGTCAAGGAACAACCGTGCGAATTAAGTTTGCGGAAGTGAACCTACTTATTGAGTAAAAAGAAATGCTAAGAGCTTGGAAGAAATCTTTCAAGCTCTTCTTTAGATTTCTATGTAGTGAGAAAATAGGATAGAACAAAGAAAAGGTAACTGGAAATTTTTCCGTTCTCTATCTTTTAAATTGATTGAGTTCTTCAGAGAAAGACTGTAAAATTTTTGATATAATGTCAAGGATGGACTGATGGATATTTAAAGGATTATTTTCAAAAGAATGACAGGTGAGAATTAAAAATATGTCAGTTTAGACAGAGGTCTCTCTACCATCATCCATGCAGAAACAAGATTATATGAAATAAAAGGAGTAACCAATGACCGGAAACTATTCAACACGTGAATACCGTGAAAAATTATATGATGATCTTCATGTTCGATTAAGAGATACTGCAATTTTAATGTGTGCGATTTTTATTGCCTCTATAGGTCTAAATATGAATTCAACAGCCGTCATTATTGGAGCCATGCTGATTTCCCCTCTTATGACACCGATTGTTGGACTGGGATTCGGTTTAGCTATTTTTGATACGCGTTTAATCAAGCAATCTCTAGAGGTTTTATTTACTCAAGTATTGGTCAGTTTGCTTGTATCGACTCTGTATTTCTGGATTTCTCCCTTATCTTATGCAAGTAGCGAGTTGATTGCACGAACCTCTCCAACCATTTGGGATGTTCTCATTGCTATTGCTGGTGGGATAGCAGGTGTAATTGGTTCAAGGAAAAAAGAAGCAAACAATATCGTGCCTGGCGTAGCCATTGCAACAGCTCTGATGCCACCTATCTGTACTGCAGGCTATGGTTTAGCTAATGGAAATGTGAGATTTTTATTTGGGGCTCTTTATCTTTTCTTGATTAACTGTGTCTTTATCATGCTAACCAATATTGTTGGAACTAGAATTTTAATGAGAAAATCTCCCTTAAGTTCATTTAAAGAGCTAAACATTAAAATGAAAATTGGCTTGATATCCTTGATTGTATTATTGGTTCTTCCAGCAAGCTATTCAGCAGTCACTCTGACGATGGATCAAGCTCGAAAAGAAGGGATCAAACAGTTTGTAGGAAAAGAGTTCTCTAATCATACGGTCATTAATCAAGTCTACAAGTCAAGTAGCAATGAATTAGTCCTGACAGTTGTTGGAGATCCGATTTCAGAAGAAGAATTAGAAACAATCCGCCAAAAACAAGCCTCTTACGGTATTCAATCTGTTCAATTGAAAGTCAATCAAGTCCATAATTCGACAAAATTAGATAGTGAGATGACCAAGGAATTTTATGAAACCATTAACAAGTATATCGATCAAAAACTCTCTGAAAAAGATTCACAAAAAGAACTCGTAAAAGAGAATGAAGCAGACAAGGATTGAGGATATTGAACTTATCTAACTCATGGAAGTAAATCTTATAACTAAAAGTTAGTGGATAGAAAGGATCGTTGACGAGGATACTATTTGTGGTAGTTTTACCAATCACTACTAGCTCAGCTTAATCAAAATATAAAAAAGCAACAACTGAAATAGTTGTTGCTTTTTTAGGTAGCTGGAATTTTTATCCCAGGTTTTATCGTTTATTTCTCAACACGAGATTTATTTGCGATGTCTGCAAGAATCAATTCTACAAATGCATCTACCGACATAGTTTCAGTTTCTTTTTGACCATAACGGCGAACGTTTACGGCTTGCTCTTCCATTTCCTTGTCACCAACGATCAATTGGTAAGGAATTTTTTGAGTTTGTGAAGCACGGATCTTGAACTGCATTTTTTCATTGCGCTCATCCACATCTGCACGGACTCCACGGTCACGAAGTTTCTTAGCTACTTCCCAGGCGTAATCTACGTGTTTTTCGTTAGAAACTGGGATAAGAGTTACTTGGTGTGGTGCAAGCCATGTTGGGAAGGCACCCTTGTAGTTTTCAATCAAGATAGCTGTGAAGCGTTCCATAGTTGAGATAACACCACGGTGAATCATAACTGGGCGATGTTCTTCACCATCAGCTCCGATGTATTTAAGGTCGAAGCGTTCTGGAAGCAAGAAGTCAAGCTGGATAGTAGAAAGAGTTTCTTCTTTACCAAGAGCTGTCTTGACTTGGATATCCAATTTTGGTCCGTAGAAGGCAGCTTCACCTTCAGCTTCAAAGTAGTCAAGTCCCATGTCATCCATGGCTGATTTCAACATACGTTGAGCGTTTTCCCACATTTCATCATTATCAAAATATTTGTGAGTATCTTGAGGGTCACGATATGATAAACGGAAACGGTAATCCGTCAAGTTGAAATCTTCGTAAACATCGATAATCAATTGAAGCGTACGTTGGAACTCATCTTTGATTTGTTCAGGTGTTACGAAAGTGTGACCATCATTAAGTGACATTTCACGTACACGTTGAAGCCCTGTGAGAGCACCAGATTTTTCATAACGGTGCATCATCCCAATTTCAGCGATACGGATTGGCAATTCACGGTATGAGTGTACATGGTGTTTAAAGACCTCGATATGGTGAGGACAGTTCATTGGACGAAGGACGAATTCTTCAC
The DNA here is from genome assembly GCF_024295665.1 of Streptococcus sp. CF8_St5-17. NCBI lineage: Bacteria > Bacillati > Bacillota > Bacilli > Lactobacillales > Streptococcaceae > Streptococcus > Streptococcus sp. CF8_St5-17. Next base: position 113,713 of record NZ_JANCOU010000005.1, on the reverse strand, counting down.
CATCCCCCATATCCATAGTTGGGAACATATCTTCACGGTAGTGATCCCAGTGACCAGAAGTCTTGTAAAGTTCAACTGAGGCAATTGGTGGAGTGTAGACGTGTTGGTAGCCAGCAGCGATTTCCTTGTCGACGATGTAGCGTTCCAATTCACGACGGATAGTCGCACCATTTGGCAACCAGAATGGAAGACCTTGACCAACTTCTTGAGAAATCATAAAGAGGTCAAGCTCTTTACCAAGTTTACGGTGGTCACGTTCCTTAGCTTCTTCACGCATTTGAAGGTAGTTCTTCAAGTCTTTCTTGTCAAACCAAGCTGTACCGTAGATCCGTTGCATCATAGCGTTGTCGCTATTTCCACGCCAGTAAGCACCTGCTACATTGAGAAGGTGGAAGATTTGGATATGACCAGTTGATGGGACGTGTGGGCCACGGCAAAGGTCTACGTACTCACCTTGACGGTAGATGGTCAAGCCACCTTCGTCTTCTGAGTGTTCTTCAATCAATTCCAATTTGTATGGATCGTTTTTGAAGATTTCACGCGCTTCATCTTTGGTCACTTCTTCACGAATAGATGGGAAGTTTTCTTTCACGATTTTCTTCATTTCTTCTTCGATACGAGGAAGATCTTCGTTAGAGATTTGACCCGCTTCATTGTCAGTATCGTAGTAGAAACCATCTTCGATAGCTGGGCCGACACCCAAGTGAATGTCTGGGAAAAGGCGACGAGCGGCTTGGGCAAATAAGTGTGCAGCTGAGTGACGCAAGATTGGAAGGGCATCTTCGTGATCAGGTGTCACAATTTCTATGCTTCCATCTTCAGTGATAGCACGAGTAGTGTCAATCAATTTGCCGTTGAATTTACCAGCAAGAGCTTTTTTAGCTAGGGAATTGCTGATAGATTGGGCAATTTCAAAAGTTGTAACGCCAGATTCGAATTCACGAACAGCGCCATCTGGGAATGTAATTTTGATCATGGTTTTCTCCTTATATTAGTTATCCATTATTTCTAAAGCAGAAGTGTTTCTATTTTGCAGTCTTAAATCAAGAAAAACAAAAAGCGACCTCCTCAAAAGGACGTCGCAACGTGGTTCCACCTTCATTTATGTTCCTCAAAAAAGAGGGACACCTCTGATTGGCTTTAACGTGGCCACCGTTTTATGTTTGCATAAAAGTCAGTAGAGTAGTATCAGTTTAGACTTCCTATGCGTTCTCAGCAACCACGCACTCTCTAAAAGAAAGATTCTAAGTGACTTGTCTCTATGCATTATTATAGCATGATTGCGAGATTTTTCAAGGATTTTGTGAAAGTTTTTTGTTTTTCAGTTTTTGAACCAGATACTTGATAGTGGCACCAATAACTGTACCTAGTAGAATAAGAATTTCATAGGCTAGGAAATAAACAATGATAAATTCTCTGAATGGAATAATAGTAAAGCCATAGAGCAAGCAACTACCTAGAAGCCAATAGAGTGAAAAACCAAAACGGTAGCTATAAAGAAGTGAAACTATAAAAATTACAATGGGTGAAAGGATGAATATATTGAGAAGATAGAGACCTGTTAAATCAGGATTTGATAATAGTAGTATAAATAATCCATAAAGTGGACAATAAAAGAAAAATACGACCAGATAGTAGGGAAGATATTTAAAGAATTTACGCATGGTAATCACCTCGTTTTAAAACTATCAGCTTAGATATCCTTCCTATAACTATTATAGCACTTTTGCGGTAAGAATAGTAAATCAGTTGACAAAGAAGTTAGTTATTGGTAGAATAAGAACTGTCGTAAAGACAAATAACTTCTTCTTGGTTACAGGCATGCCAACCTGTCACTCGGATGAAGCCAAATAAAAAGGAGAAACATCATGGCAATCTCAAAAGAGAAAAAAAATGAAATTATTGCACAATATGCACGTCACGAAGGTGATACAGGTTCAGTAGAGGTTCAAGTTGCTGTTCTTACTTGGGAAATCAACCACCTTAACGAACACATCAAACAACACAAAAAAGACCACGCTACATACCGTGGATTGATGAAAAAAATCGGTCGCCGTCGTAACTTGCTTGCATACTTGCGTAAAAACGACGTTAACCGTTACCGTGAGTTAATCAACTCTCTAGGACTTCGTCGCTAATCTGCTTTATTTTCCACTTATATTGCGTTGTCACCTTACCTCTATATACTCAAGTATAATCTTCGGTTACGGTTCCTAGCACTGTAAGGTAAAATAAACCAGATCATCTCCCTTCGGGGAGATTTTTTTGTTTCATTAAAAATTTTGTACAATCTTCGACTTGCCGCCTAGTCTATAAACGTTTTATCCAGTAAGAATCATGATGCTAAGGGCGATAAAAATTAGTATGAAAATAGGGAAAGGACACAGTGTTCGATGAACACAAGGAGTTTCATCTTTTTCACTAGGATTTTAGCCCAAGCTCAAATCGGCCCTCTGAATTCGGGGGCTTTTTATTTTTTGCCAAGTGCTTAGGCCGTGTTCAATCGAGCATATCTTGAAATAAGGCTACTCGATTGGGTAGTCTTTTTGTTTTTTATGGATTTTAGCCCAAGCTCTCTGATTTCAGAGTGCTTTTTTCTATATTTTTCTAGTCTTGTTCCTTATTTGGAAATGTGGTATACTAATTATGAAAATTGTCTAAATTTTTAATATTTGATTAAGGGAGGGTTTCATGCTTTCCAAATTTTCTGGAAGCCATCAAAACCTGCGATATTTTTTTCTCCTTGCTATTTTGCTCGGAGCACTGGGAGTCTCTCTGTTTTTAGCTGTTTCGATGGGGTCAGTTCAAATTAGTTTGAGTGATACCTATCGGATAATTTTGAGTAAGATGGGAGCTCCGTTGGATATAGGAGACATTTCGAAGTCGACACTTGCTATTGTTTGGAATATGAGATTGCCACGGGTCTTTCTAGGTTTGATAGTTGGTGCTGGCCTTTCCATGTGTGGTAGTGTCATGCAGTCAACGGTCAATAATCCAATCGCAGAGCCCTATGTGTTAGGAATTTCTGCTGGGGCAACCTTTGGAGCAACGCTGAGCATTATTCTCGGTTTTAAGGTCATGATTGGTGTTGGTTCTTTCCTTGGAGCGCTTTTGGCAACAGTTGCAGTCTTACTCATTGCTTCCATGCAAGGCAGGATGACAACTTCTAGCCTCATTTTATCAGGGACGGTAGTCAATGCACTCTTTTTGGCTTTTTCAAATTTTATTATCTCAATTGGCGCTAATGCTGACAGTGTCATGACCATCAAGTTTTGGACCATGGGTTCTCTAGCAGGGATCTCATGGGCTCACTTAACCCTGCCAGCAGTAGTCGTGGGAATAGCCTTTTTATTTTTCTCTACCCAATACCGTGTTTTTAATGCCATGATGATGGGAGATGAGGCAGCCTTGACCTTGGGGATTCCCCTACGTTTTTATTGGTATCTCTATGTGGCTATTGTGGCTGTGCTGACAGCTATCTTGGTATCAACCTGTGGAATTATCGGCTTCGTTGGTCTTATTACCCCACATTTGGCGAGAAGTTTGGTGGGTACAAACTACAGAAGGCTTTTTCCGATAGCAACCTTGCTCGGCGCCCTCTTTGTTATCTGGGCAGATGTTCTTGCTCGTGTTTTAATCCAAAATGCTGAGCTGCCGATTGGTATTTTCACGGCCCTAGTAGGTGCACCTTTCTTTATCTACATGGTTGCAAGTAGACGAAGGGAGGTGAAGGTCTGATATGGACTTAATGTGTCAGGATATTCACTTTGGAATCGGAGAAAAAAAGATTCTCAAAGGAGTCTCACTCAAACTGGAGGGCAACCAATTTCATACGATTTTGGGACCCAATGGAAGTGGGAAGACTAGTTTGTTGAAACTCCTCTATCGACAGGAAAAGCCTGATCAGGGCCTGATTTCCCTTGATGGGAAACCCTTGGAACAAATGAGCGTTAAGGAAACGGCAAAACAGATGGCCGTCATCACGCAGTTTAATCAACTCCAGTTTGATTGTACGGTTGAAGAAATTGTTATGCTGGGTAGAACGCCCCATCTCTCTTTCTTACAAAAGGAAAAAGAAAAAGACTTTGCCTTGGTTGAGGATGCTTTGGTCAAGGTAGATCTGCTCGAAAAGAGAAGTCGTCTCTACTCTTCTCTATCAGGAGGAGAGAAACAACGGGTTTTATTGGCACGCACCTTGGCCCAAGAGCCGACCCTCTTGCTCTTAGATGAACCGACCAATCATTTGGATATCAAGTACCAGCTAGACTTGTTAACCATTGTCAAACACCTCCATATCAATGTGTTAGCCGTCTTGCATGATATTCAGCTAGCTTGTCGCTATTCAGACTATCTCTATCTAATGAAAGAAGGGGAGATTGTTTACCAAGGTACTCCAAAAGAGACCATCACACCCGAGTCATTGCAGGCTGTCTATGGCGTTCAAAGTAAGATTACTTGGACAGAAGATCAGCAAGCCATGATTCACTATTTATAAAATTTAAAGGAAATTAACATGAAAAAATCACTCAGTATTTTGCTCCTAACAGTAGCAACCTTATCTTTGGCAGCTTGTGGTAACGCATCTAAAGAAACAGCAACGGCACCAGCTACAACAGAAGCTAGTCAAAAAGCTACTACAGAAACCAGCTATCCTGTAACCATCAAAACTTATGATGCTAAAGGAAATGAAGTCGAACAAGTCTTTGAAAAGGCACCTGAAAAAGTTATTACCAACAACCTTTCAACAACTGAAATCCTACTTGAACTCGGTTTGAAGGATAAAATTGCTGGTATGCTCAATCCTGATAATGCCGTAACTGGTAAATACAAGGATGCCATTGAAGCTATCCCTCATATTGGGGATAAGAAATCAGTCTCACAAGAAACAGTTCTTTCTTATGAACCAGACGCTTTGATGGGACGTAACATGATGTTCTCTGAAAAGTCAATGGGAACGATTAGTGCTTGGAATGAAAATAAAATCCCTGTTTATACGCAAAAAGCCTCACTATCAAATATTCAACAGGATTTGGGAAATATCGTAGAAGATGTGAAGAATCTAGGAACAATTTTCAATGTTCAAGACAAGGCCAACCAATACGCAGAGCAATTGCAAGCTAAAATCGATGCGGTTAAAAAAGCCAACCCAGAAACACAGGGTGAAAAGAAAAAAGCTTTAATTATGGTTGCCTACAATGACGAAACCTTTGGTGCCTACAAGTCAGCCCTTCAAGAAAGCTTGCTTAACCAACTTGGTTATACTAATGTTGCAACAGGAACATCTGGCTTGACCTTGGAAAATCTAGTATCAATGGATCCAGAGTTGATTATCTATGTAACTAGCGATCGCAACAAAAAATTGGATGAAAAAGCAGTGGATTTGATGAAGGCAAACACTGTTTTGGAAAATGTCCCAGCAATCAAGAATCAAAAAATCATGACCATCTCTTACGATGAGTTGATGGACTACGGTCCTGCAGTGATTGATTCACTTGAAAAAATTAATGACTTTATCAAGAAATAAGGAGTTTAACTGGGAAGGAATTCAGGTTAGGGTCAGCCTTCCTTCAAACTATGACTCTAAACAAGCCTACCCAATTGTACTTCTAAACGATGGGGAACTGGACTATTTGTCAGACCTATCTCAATCCGTGATTTTAGTGGGTTTGATCCCAGAAAGCCGTCTGAACGACTTCACACCCTGGCAGGCTAGAGCTTTAAAAGAAAGGGCTCCGGATTTTGGTGGGAAGGTAGAAGCCTATCATGAGAAGCTCTTTCAAGGAATTCTAACAAGTCTAAAAAAAGACTACTTGATAGATGAAAACAAGATTGCTTATGGTGGTTATTCACTGGGTGGTCTTGCAGCTGTCTATAGTCTCTATAGCAATCATCTCCCCTTGGCCTGTATCTTCTCTATCTGTGGTTCATTCTGGTATCCAGACTTTACAGAATTTTGTAGGGAACATGAGCTGATACAGAGTCAAAGTCTGATTTATCTGCAAAATGGTCAGATAGAAGGTGCCAATCATTCTAATCGTCTGTCTAAGGCTCCGATGTTTGCAAGGGAACTACATAACCTGATTTCAGAAGCAGTTCCCTCAACTTATTCCACTTTTGATGCTTATGGACATCATGATGCTCTTAAGGAACGTTATCATCATTTTAGTGATTGGCTAAGAGAACAGTGGGAACTCGAGTAATCTTATAACACTCCTTGTTCATGGTAACTAGGAGTGTTTCTCTTATATGCTGAGTCACTAGAATTTTCAAGTTCTCGTCCTTGACGGAAAGCCATCCCCTGTAATAGACTAAATTATGGTATAATGAATAGATAGATAGAATCGAGGAAATTATGTCATTTACACAATTTAAATTTAAGAAATATATAGAAAAAGCTTTGGAGGAGTTGAAGTTTACGACTCCTACCGAGGTGCAGGAAAAGTTGATTCCTATTGTCCTAGCAGGTCGTGACTTGGTTGGTGAATCAAAAACAGGTTCAGGGAAGACTCATACTTTCTTGTTACCGATTTTCCAACAACTGGATGAAGAGAGCGATAGTGTGCAAGCAGTTATCACAGCTCCTAGTCGTGAGTTGGCGACTCAGATTTACCAGGCAGCTCGCCAGATTGCGGAACATTCTGAAGTAGAAATTCGTGTTGCCAACTATGTTGGTGGAACAGACAAGGCGCGTCAGATTGAAAAACTTGCCTGCAATCAGCCCCATATCGTTATCGGAACTCCAGGTCGTATCTATGATTTGGTAAAATCTGGTGATCTAGCTATTCACAAGGCTAAGATTTTTGTTGTCGATGAAGCTGACATGACCTTGGATATGGGATTCTTGGAGACAGTTGATAAGATTGCAGGAAGCCTTCCAAAAGACTTGCAGTTTATGGTCTTTTCAGCGACAATTCCGCAAAAATTGCAACCATTCTTGAAAAAATACTTGTCAAATCCTGTCATGGAGAAAATCAAGACCAAAACAGTCATCTCTGATACTATTGATAACTGGTTGATTTCGACTAAAGGTCGTGACAAGAATGCTCAGATTTATGAGTTGACTCAAATCATGCAGCCATACTTAGCAATGATTTTTGTCAATACAAAAACGCGTGCAGATGAATTGCATGCTTACCTGACTGCACAAGGCTTAAAAGTGGCTAAGATTCATGGAGATATTGCGCCTCGTGAACGCAAACGGATCATGAATCAGGTGAAGAATCTTGATTTTGAGTACATCGTTGCGACTGACTTGGCTGCGCGTGGGATTGATATTGAAGGAGTCAGCCATGTTATCAATGATGCTATCCCACAGGACTTGTCCTTCTTTGTTCACCGTGTCGGACGTACTGGACGTAATGGTCTGCCAGGTACAGCTATTACCCTTTACCAGCCTAGTGATGACTCTGATATTCGTGAGTTAGAGAAATTAGGAATTAAGTTTGTACCTAAGGTGGTTAAAGACGGAGAATTCCAAGATACCTATGACCGCGATCGTCGTGCCATTCGTGAGAAGAAACAAGAAAAACTGGACATTGAAATGATTGGGCTGGTTAAAAAGAAAAAGAAAAAAGTCAAACCAGGCTATAAGAAGAAAATTCAATGGGCTGTCGATGAAAAACGCCGTAAAACCAAACGCGCAGAAAGTCGTGCCCGTGGACGTGCAGAACGTAAAGCTAAACGTCAAACATTTTAGAATTGAGACAGTAGAACCAAGTGGTTTTACTGTTTTTTTGATACAGGAATTAAGACTTTTGTTGTTAAATTGTTGTTAAAGTAAAATAAAAAGCCTTAGAAATATTGATTTCTAGGCTTTTTTAGCTCATTAACTCTATTCCCACTCAACGGTTGCAGACTCCTTGAGAATTGCTATATAATAGGCTTTTTAAGGAGTTAGTAATTCTTTGGTGGGGTTTTTGGTGGGAATGTTATTTTGAAATTGATTGGTTCCCGTTGAAATTTACTAAGCTAGAAGATGGGAAAGAAACATTAATAATTCCTACCATTTCATTAGTGATAACTTCATCAGCGCCATCCCATAGATGCGAGTAGTGTTTCAAGGTGATTTCAGGAGAAGAGTGTCCTAAACGTTTTGATAGAATAAGTACAGAAGCATTTAATTCATTAATTAGCAGTGATGCATGGCTATGCCTAAAACCCTTCGCTTGGATAGGTTTTACGTGAGCAATCTTGGCGTATCTTTTAATAATCCTTGAAATTGTAGATTTCAGCATAGGCAAGCCATCGTATGAAAAGATAAGATCGTTCTCGTGTCCTAGTCCAATCTTTTTTTGAGCTTCACGCCATTTTTTTAACACATCAATTGTATCTTTATCTAAACTAATCATCCTTCTTCCGTCTTTCGTTTTCGTATAAAAATTACGAGTCCATTCTTTTTTGTTTTTAACAATAAGCATATGATGAACTCGTAAGCGTTGCTTATCAAAGTCAACATCATTCCATTGAAGAGCACAACCTTCATTTACACGTACGCCAGTCATGAAATATACCCAAATCATCACGAAGTTTAAATGTTCATATACATCTTCAATGTAAATTTGCGAAATAACAGCTTCAAATTCGCTCTTAGTCCAATATGGGACATTACTTTTCCCTTTAGGAATTGCATTAGATTGCTTAGAAATGTTTTTTTCCACATATCCCATTTGCAAAGCATAGTCCAATGATTTCCTAAACATGCCAAAGATGAGGCTAGCATATCCTTGTGAATATCCGGCACCATCCTCATCTTGACTAGTCAGTAACCATGTTCGAAACTTCTGGACTTGTTCGAGGGTAATCGAACGAAGTGTAATGTCACCAAAACGATCACAAAGCTGTAAAAGGTTTTTCTCTCGAACTAAAAATGTGCTGTGCTCAACTGTTGTTCTATAATAAGGAATGTAATGTTCCTCCATAAATTGCCGATATTTCATCTGGTAGTTAGAATAACCTTGAGATTGATGATATTCATATTTCAGTCGAGTTAATTCCTTATATGCTTCTGAAGCTGAATTAAATGGATTTCCGTGTTGATCTTTCCTTGATTTCTTTCGTACACGTTTCCCGGTTACTCTATCTATACCAAATTCGGTTTGAATAAAAAATTTTCCGTTTTTGTCAGTATAGACTCCAGGAAATTTAGTTTTCTGTTGATTTTGTGGCATTATTCCTCCTTGTGAAGTGAAACACCCAGAATTTCTTCAACAGCAACGATAGGGACATGCCCTAAACGTCGATTATTATAAAAGGCATATCCCTTTTGTACCATAATTTGCTTAGCTTGTCTAATAATTGTAACGGCAGTATAGGGATTGTAACCCATTTTAATTAAATCTTCTTTGTTCATTGTTTGTTTCATAATTAATAATCCTCTTGAAATTTCTAAATTTTATTGCGATAATAGAAGAAGGTAATAGATATTATTACTAGTATATTTTGAGTTTGTTTCTGACACCGACCAAAGTTTGGAAACAAGCTCTTTTTTTGTTCTAAAAAATTTACACATATCTATTTCCTTTCTCAAATATTAAACTCAAACTGTTTACATATAAATATATGTTCGTTGTTATATCAAGGTTTACAGCCATAAATATAAAAAAGTTATTATTTAATTTACTTTATTTTTTTTTATTCTTTTTATTCATTTTATTATTGTTATTGATATCTAAATATTTATCAGGGAATTCTTTTAAAACATGATTTCTAATTTTATTTTTTTGATTTCTAGTATTAGTTTTTATAATTTCATCGAAAATGTTATTTCTATAATCTAATGAATAATCTTTTAAAACGTGTTTATATGTATGAGCTGATGTAGTATCTTTATGACATCCTAACCCTTTTTCTCTAGCAACTTCTAGTGATTCATAAAGTAGTTTAAATATATCTCGAACGTGCCAAGTAATCATTAATCCAGTCTCGTTTTTTTCAGAATATTTTTTTTCACTATTTTGGAAGGAGTCTATTATTGTTCTTTTGGTTCTACCTTTATTTTTGAAAGGAGAAATATTCGTCAATGCTATAATTTCTTCGTCTAAGACCAAAGGAGACAAAAATCTAAGAGAATGATTATTTACTTGATTTAATAGTTCTTTAATATAATTTTTAGAACCGTATTTGTTATATACATCTTTAATCACTTTTTTAGTTTTTGTACTTGATTCTTCAATTAACTTTATATACACATTTATTGTCGAATGAAGTTTTGATTCCAGATATTCTATCAATTGTGCATCATTCAGTAAATCTAAGGAATTGGTTCCCAAAAATTTTTCTATTTTTTTTTTCTTTAATACTAGTTCAAATCTTTGGACATTAATATTATCTAGTTTTGAACCTTTTCTTCTGATTTGTCTTTTTCTTTTTGCTTTTTCAATTTTATCGTAAGTAACAGTTAATTCTTCATTACTAATCTTAGAACTCAAAATTGGATAGTCATAGTTGTTCTTTTTACTTTTCTCATTTCCAAAATTTGGAGGGTATCCTGATGAAAGACATTTGTGTAGAAAACTTCTGAGCTGTAGGTTTGGAGTTTTATCAAAGGCAATAGTATAAGCGAGCTCAATTTCGAGAAAAAGAGCAGTCGAGTATGTAATGGTAATACCGTAAATTTCTTTAATAAAATCGATTGCATATGCTAATCTATTTTTAATCTCCTTAATACCAACCGTCTCGAAATTTAATCCTCCATGAATTAATTCAATGTAACAATAGGGTGTTTTATAATCTGATGTATCAAAAGAAATAGTGATTTTCCCGAAAAATTCTGATTTAATTTCTAAATTAAGTAACTTTCCATCTATAGTGGTTTTTAGATTACAAGCACTATAATTCATTAAACTCTTCATTTCTATACCCTTTACAGAGAAACCCTGTAGGGATACTTTACATTTATCTATTCCAGCAAAACAAGACTTTGATGAGAAAACCTCTAATATACTATTTTCATTATTGATTTTTTCTTCTAAACGCCTTTGTTTTTCTTCCGGTGTTAATTTTCTTCCAGCCATTCTATTAAGTTCCTTTCATATGGTATTTTGATAAAGTATGTTATTTGAACTAAGTTCAACATCTTTTTCTAAAGATTAGTTAATTTTTTTAAGTTTCCATTTATTTACCTCCTTCTTTCTTATATTGGTTAGTATGCCATAAATCATGCAAAAAACGTCCAAAAACAAAAAAAATTGAATTTTTTTTTTAAACAAAAAAAACACTCAATTAAGAGTGCTTAAAAAACGCGTCGTAACAAGGTTTTGAAGAAAAAAGTAGGCTCTTACCTACTTTAATTTTTTTAGTTTTGAATAAGAATGTTAAGAAAGAAATCAATACTTTCAGTACGATATTTTATTGATGTGACAAGGTTTTGAAGGAAAAAGTAAGTTTTTATCTACTTTATTTATTTTTAAAAAAAATTTTTTTATTTTTCATTAAATTTTAGAATGTTGAGAAAAAGTTCAATAATTTCAGTACGATTGTTATTGAGTTGAATTTTTTCAATCAAAAGTTGAAGATTATCATCTGAAGTTTCGGAAAGTGGTCTAAAAAAATCAGAAGGATCTATATCCATGGCAGATAAAATTTTTAGTAGAGTATCGACAGATAAGTTTCTTCTATTGTTTTCAATTAGATTAATAAAAGGTAAGCTAAGATCACTTTTTTCAGCAAGCTCTTGCTGTGTTAGCTCTTTACTTAGTCGATATTCCCTGACCAATTCTCCAATCTTCATTTACAAATTCTCCTTTTAATTATTGTATATATTTTTTGTTGATATTTATATAAACAATAGTATTCAAAATATACGTTTTTATTTACAATAGTAAATAAAAATGGTATAATGAGAGCGTTTGTAATATTATAAGAAGGGCTTGGATTTGGGGCAGATACGCTTCAAATTTTATGTGGGTAAAAATGAAATCAAGAAAAAGTAAAAATAATAAGAAAAAAATAACCCTTGCTCTAGCGGCAGGAGTTGCTTTAACAAGTTTTTCAACACTATCTGTACAAGCAGATGAACAAGTTGATGTAAAAACAACGGACAATTCAGTAGCTGAAGAAAAACATGTACAAACTTCGCCTACAACTTCCATCACTCAAGTCGAGGGCGTTGAAGTTTCAAATGGAACTGCTCTTGTAACTAAGACTCCAACTCAAGAAGTTGTTGGACAAGCAAAAGAAATCAAAGACCAAGCTGACCAAGCTGTTGAAACTCAAGCTCCTATTGTTGAAAAAGCTAAAGAACAAGAAGTTACAACTTCTGCGACAGAAAGTTCTGCCAAGCAAGCGCTTGAACAAGCTGAACAAAAGAAAAAGGCTGCAACTCCTGAAGCAATTGAAGGGACAAAAAATGCGATTGACGCTTCTAAGAAAGAAGTGACTGCACAAACAGAAAAAATTGATTCCTTGAAAGAACAGCAAGAACAAGTGCAAGGAAAGAAAAATGCACAAGAAGCTGTTGTTAAAGATGCTACGGAAGCTACAAACAAGCAAGCTGAAAAGGTTGCTGGTGCAGAAAAGAAAGTTCAGAACGCTCAAAATGTTCTAAATGGAACTGGTGCTGATAAGGTTATCAAAGAAGAAACAGATGCTAAGAAAGACTTGGGAGCGAAACAAACAATTGTTAAAGGTGCTAAAAAAGCTCTGACTCAAGCGCAAAATGCAGATGCCGCAAAAGCTCGTAATTTAGATGATGCTAAAGAGCTTAAAGCAAAACAAAAGAACACTTTTGACCAAGCGGCTGATGTTCTTTCAAATGCAACTAAAGCTAACAACGAAGCTACATCTAAACGTAATGTTGCTAAACAAAACAAGGACAACGCTCAAGCTGTTTTGGATGGAACTGGTACAACAGCTATCCTAGATGAGCGTAAAAATGCACAATCTGATTTAGCTACTAAAGAAGCGACTCTTCAAGACGCAACTAAAACTTTAGATGATGCTAAAAAGACTGATGCTAAAAAGAAAGAAGATATTGCTGGGTTAGAAAAAGCGAAAACAGATGCCGAACTCACAAGTGCTTCTACGGCAAAAACTCTTCAAGATGCGACTGATGAAGCAAATGAAGCTACATCTAAACGTAATGTCGCTAAACAAAACAAGGATAATGCCCAAGCAGTTCTTGATGGAACTGGCACAAAAGCCATCTTTGATGAGCGTGATGATGCTGAGTCTGATTTAGAAACTAAAAAATCAGAACTTGAAGATGCTACTACAAACTTGGAAAATGCTAAACGTGCAGATGCTAAACGTGCAGAAAAAATTGCTGGAGCAACAACCGTTCTGAACCAAGCTAATGCTACCTTTAAGCAAGCAGAAGGCGATTTGCTTGATGCTCAAACTGCCGCAAACCAAGCTTCTGATGACTTGAAGAATAAGAAAAAAGCTGAAAAGACAGCTCAAGAAACTCTAAATGCTTCTAAAGGAAAGGTGGCTGGAGTTACAAAAGAACGTAACGATGCCAAGTCTGACTTAGCAACCAAAGAAAATACTCTTACAAATGCTACTGCGAACTTGGAACATGCAAAAGGCAAAGATGCTGAAAAAGCTGAACAACTTCGTTTGTTGGATGAAGCTAAAACTCAAGCTGAAGATGAAGAAGCTAAAACTAAAAGAGCTGAAACAAAAGCTCAAGGTGGCGCAAACCTTGCTTCCGCTAAACTTCAAGAAACTACCGCAGATGAAAAAAATGTAAAAGATAGTCTTGCTTCATCTGAGAACCGTTTGCCAGGTGTTACAGAAGAGCGTGACAATGCTAAAGCTGACTTAGATACTAAGCAATCTAAAAAAGAGGATGCTGAACGCAAGTTAGAAAATGCGAAAAAAACAGATGCTCAAAAACGCTCTGACATCCAAGAGTTGAAGACTCTAAAAGGTCAACAAGAAGATACTAAGCGCACAACTGCTCAAGAATTGCTTGATGCAACAACTGATGCTGGAAATGCTGAAAAAGCTAAGAATGAGGCAGATAAAGCTGTTGATACGCTTGAAAAACAAATCTCTGCTATCAAGAATTTGACCATTCCTCAATTGCCACAAAATGTCATTGCGGCATATAAGACTTACTTGAATGATGATAGTGAAGCCAACAAGCATGCCTTGAATAACGCTATCCAAGCATGGTACAAGGGTGGTAAGTATGATTTCGGAAAACCACAATTCGTCTGGAATCCAGAAACGAAGAAAAATGTCTTTACTGGCTGGGACAATAAAAATATTGTTCTTCCAATTGACGACACTCTAGTAGATTTGGATAACATCACTAACGAGCAAATTAAAGCTTTGAGCCACTATTATATCCTCATGGCAAATAACCTCCAAGACCAAATCTGGGGAACACATAATTTTGTTGTTACCAAAGAGTCTGTTCAAGGGGTTAAGAAGATTGCCCAAAATTACGCAAAAGAAAATAAACCTTATAACAGTGGACATAGCTTTGATGCACTTAATAATCACGGTGTAGATGGCGTTCGTTTCAATGGTGAGGTTATGAGTTCAACTTTCAATCTTGGAATTTCAGGTTCTCTCGGAGGAAGAAATATTCAAGAAACTCGTAAAGCTACCATGTCTCAACTCTATCGTGAAGTTTATGATGCAACTCTTGATTTTATGGCAAACGATATCCATGCTAACTTTGGTCACATGGAAGGTATGGTTGGACGCGAAAAACCAGTCGGTAAAAATGCAGTTAGAGGCAATGTTAGCTATACTGCAAATAATGTTGGGCGCATGCACTTCGTCCGTTTTGCAGGAAAAGATGCTCGTACTGTTATTTCAAGCAATCCACAAACTGGAGAACCCACAGAAACTTATGTGGATGAATACTTTGATAATGGTATCGCAAAACCACTCCCAACTCCATTTGACACCAGCAAAATGGAAAAAGCCTTGGCGCAAGCTAAGAAAACTCAGGTTTCTGCCCTTGCCACTCACAACAACGCTCAACGTCGTTTAAGTGCTGCTAAACGTGCAGATGAAACTGCAAAATCTAATCTAGCAACTACTACAAGTCGTCTTAACACCTTATTGAATACACAAGACTTGACACCTAATGCAGAACGTGTTCTTAATACTGCTAAGTCAGAATTAAGCCAAGCTGAATTGCGCAACACAAACGCAAAAACTGCTTATGCAAATCTCACAAAAGAGATTAACAACAAACGTGCTACTTACAAAGAAGCAGAAAAAGCCTTGTCTAAAGCAAAAATCGCAAACAAGGTTGCGCAAGAAAGTCTTGAAAAAGCAACGACTGAGCATAACAATGCAGTTGACAAACTTAACAGCATTAAAGATGCTATTAAGCGTACCAAAGCCATTAAAGACTTGACTCCTGATGCTCAAGCTAAGCTCAATACAGCACAAGCAGAACATCAAGCCGCTGAAAAACGACTTGCAAGAGCTGAGAAAGCCTTGACTGACCTTAACAACGAGATTAAGACGAATAGTGAAGCTCTCGACACAGCTAAGTCAGAATTGCGCCAAGCAGAACAAACTGATAAGGATGCACAAGCTACTCTTAAAGAAGCAACTTCTGTTAAGAATAACGCTTCTACCGCACTTGATAACGCAAAAGATGCTCTTTATAAAGCAAATGCGATTAAAGAGTTGACTCCTGATGCACAAGTTACATTTGACCAAGCACAACTAGCCTACAACACAGCTAAAACTCGTTTGGAAAATGCGGAAACAGCCGTCAACAACCTCAACGCTGACCTTGCAGTGAAACGCCAAGCTTTGGCTGATGCTATTCAAGCTTTGAAAGATGCTGAGAAAGCTAACACGACTGCTCAAACTAATAAAGCTAACGCAGAAAAAGCACACGCTAAAGCAACAAGTACGCTTTCAAACATCCAAAATGCTCTTGCTTCACTCCTTGCGATTAAAGACTTAACACCTAATGCTCAAGCTAAATTTGACCAAGCAACAGTAGAGTACAAGGCTGCTCAAACTCGTTTGGAAAATGCAGAAACAGCCGTTAAAAATCTAAACGCAGGATTGCAAGAAAAACGTAAAGCTTTGGCAGATGCCATTCAAACCTTGAAAGACGCTGAAGGTCTTGTTAAAACTACACAAGCTGAATTGGAAGTGGCACAAGCTACTTACAAAAAAGCTAATAATGAGCTTACAGCTACTCGCAAAGTGATTGCAGAGTTGGAAGCAACTAAGGACTTAACTCCTGATGCCCAAGAAGCTTATGACCAAGCTCTTGAAGCTGAAAAACTTGCAGAGAAACGCTTGTCAGATGCTAAAGTAGCTGTTGAGAACCTAACTGCTGATGTGAAGACTAAACAAGAAGCTTTGGAACAAGCACAAGCTGAACTTGCACAAGAAGAGAAAGTTCTTGAAGAACTCAAAGCAAAACAAGCCGAAGAGGAAAAAGTTCTAGCAACTATTCAAGCTCAACTAGATGACTTGAAAGCTCAAGAAGAAGCTGTTCGTGCAGAGATTACTAAAATCGAAGACAGCATCAAAGAGATGGAAAAACTCCTTGATAGTCTCATCCATGCTTCTGAAAACTACGAAGTTGCAAAAGATGAGTACGAAAAAGCTCTTGAGGCTCACCGCCTAGCTCTTCAAACACTTGAAGTAGAACAAGCTAAACTAAATACTCTTCTCCAAAACCAATTGGATGCCAAAGCTCAGTATGAGGCTGTTCTACTTGCATATCAGAAGGCATATAATAAACCTCAAGAATCATTGAATCATAGACATGATTCTAAGGTAGAGAAACTAGAGCATAAAGTAGAAAATATAGAGCATAAACTGGTAACAGATAAACTTAGAACTGCTCTAAGTAATCCAGCTTATATCTATGTTGGAAATAAACCTAGATATGGTGTCCATACGACTTTACCAAATACAGGTTCAAGTGAAAATATGTTTATGGTAGTTCTAGGAACTATACTTAGTGGAATTGGTCTAGCATTACCACTTAGAAGACGTGATTAACTGGGATATACTAAGTTAAAGTTCTGTTAGAATAGTAAGTTATTTATAAGGGCAGAACGAATACAACATAAAATTTTTAGTATTTTAATTTCTATAAAAAAGATTTAAAATTTTTATTCAATACATTTTAGTATTTTAGGAGGAAAAAATGATGAAAAAAATTATTGTGATAGTAGCTTCTGTACTTGTAGCACTTTTAGTGGCGGGTGGAACGTTCTTTTACCTAAATCAAAAATCTGATCCAGCAAGCCAGTTCGTTGGCTCATGGTATGATAAAGAGCATGATGTTATGATAGAATTTAAAAAAGATAACAGCCTTGAAGTGACTAATGATAAAGATGAAACTAAAGAAGGAACATGGAAAGTAGCTGGTAAATATATCAAATTTACTATCGATGGTGCATCTAGTGCAAAAGCAGAATTGCCTGAAGAAGGTGCTAAAGAAGTGAAAAAACTTGATTTTAAGTTTGATACAGCTAAAACATTACAAAGTAAGTTTCTTATAAAAGATGGGACATTTGAAAAGCAAAAATAACTAAATAGTATTAAAAAAAGGTAGTTCAATAATTTGAACTACCTTTTTTATTTTAAGGAGAGATATACCATTATTTTTTAGAAGTGCTGATTAGTTTGCTTGTGCGATTAACTTATATGCATAAGACTTTTGAAACTCTTCTGGTCGATTGTGTCCGAGAGCCCGAGATACAATTAAACAAGCCTTTCGATCAAGGACAACGCCTTTTAATTCCCCTCGTAGATAAATTTTTTCCTTTTTATCCTTGATGTCTTTTGGGTCTCGTGCGACAAGAAGATAAAGGCGTTTTGCGTATTCAGCACGATATTTGTGAGGTTTTAAAGCAGATGGAACTTGAAATACACGCTTTTTACCAGCTAGCCTAAATTCTTCAACAAGCCTCTCTAATTCTTCTTTGTCTCGCGTAATAATCGGAACCCAACGATCTCGGGCTCCTTTTGATTTATGCTTTTTACCAATGATTTTAAGATAGTATCGACCATCTTCACGTTGATGTAGAGAATCACCTGTAATAGCTTTTAATTCATTTTTACGTAGCCCAGTGGCAGATACGATTGAGAACCAGCGATTATTTGTTTCTTCAGACATCCTGTCGTCATTAGACTTCAAACGATTATTCTTTTTGTCGGCTCGATATCGAATATCTGTTGCAACAAAAGCAGTAGAAGATACACCTAAGACTTTGGCTAATGCTGCTTTGTAGGTTGACTGAGTTGGAGCAGAAAGTCCTAATTTCTTACAATGTTCTAAGTATTGATTTACTAAGTCAATACATCCCTCAATATTGTTAGATTTTTCAAGAGCTTCTAAATCTTCGGCAGTAGTTATTGAGGCAACAAAGGAAGCAAATCTGCTCCAGGACCCAGCGTAGTTATGAAGAGTGCGGTCGGTATGGATTAAATGAATGTCCTCTCCCGTTTTTTTGGATTCATTGCGCTTGATACCCTTTCCTTTTTTAAAGCGCGTGACTAGATTAGTTAGTCCTTTTGATTGGACGAATTGTTTCCGACCCTCAAAAGTTGTTAGAGAATCTATCTGTTGTTTCTTAGCTTTCTCTTTAGCTTCTCGTCGATCAGCACGACTACGTCTCTTCTTTGCCATAGTTCTTTCCTTTCTATATGTATATTGTCTACTTTTAAAGAAGATCTTAAGAAAAATCTTAAGGTCTTTTTTATTCAAGTTGAAGTAGTGCAGTGACTTAAGCTTATATTCACTGATGTAGTATCTTCCCTTTGCTGAGGGCGCTTCTTAATTGATGGCTAAGAAGATAACCAAGTCATTTTACAACATGACAAGTTGACTCAATTCAAATAAGATGTAGAGTTCCATCCTACAGATAAAAATCTGTTGTTTTTTCTTGTTAGTCTTTTTCAGGTTTAATTGCTCTGAATTTAGCGACTGAGCTAAGCTAGTTTTTGTATTTGATTTTTAGACTTTTGTTATTTACTTTCGTTTTTATACTTTGATTTTTTACTTTGTTATGATCAAAAAATTTTTTTTAAACTGCTGTTGACATTACTTTTATTATCTATACATTTATTTTTTATTGGTAAATGAAATACAAAAATTTTTTTTAAAAATGCCATTGACATTTCTTTTAATATCTATACATTTATTTTTTATTAGTAAATGAAATACAAAACTGGTTCTTTCCTAACACAGCTTAAACCTACTGTTTCCACGATAGCTACCTCCTTTCAAACATAAAAAAACGTAGCTATATTAGTTACGTCTCTACTCAATCAATTATTTATATATTATTAGTATGCCATAAATCATAAAATAAAAAAATTAGGATAAGATTTTTTACGTTATTCACTTTTACCTAGTACTGTGTGTTTAGCGTGACTTACACTTACGTTTCTGTCAACGCTAAACACACAGAAAAATTAAAATTGCAAAAAACTGAGGGATGAGAGAAAGAGAAAAAACTACAAAAAAATTTAGAAGTAAACAATACCTTTATCAGTTTTTTTAATTTTTTATTTTTATAATTTGAAATTTATGGCAATCTATATATAGAGAGAAAAAAAGGAGGTTACATATGTATGAAGCATATGCTTTTTTTATTACAGGCCTAGTTTATGAACTTGGCCCTCCAGAGATTGGCATCATTCAATTTATTTTTAAACTCAATAAACAATTAAAGGAGAAAAAATATGCAAATTTATAAAAATTATTTATCTAAAAAAATTTTAGAGACTGTAAATACCGAAATTGAAACAGGAGCGGATTTTGATGTTACTGTTAATTTTTGCCGTGATGAATATAATTTTTATCTAACTTTATCTCGCGAGGGAGAGGAGCTAGAATTTGATTTCATTGATGATAGGTTGAACTTGATTATTTATCACTGTTGCCATGATAAACTTTATTATAGTATTACAGAAATGGATGAGATTTTAAATTTCAAATACGCAATTGATATGTTAGTTGAGTTATTCGTGGCTAATAAATGGTATACGTTTGTACCAGATTTAACTACTCATAATCTATGGGAATTGGTTGAACAGTACAAAACAGGTAAATTAAGAGATTATGAATAGGAAAAGATAACATTTTGTTATCTTCCCATTAATAGGTATATAAAAACAGGCCTAAGCCTGCTCTGTTTTTCGCCCTATTTCTACCAAAGTTTATTCTTTAAGAATAATTAGAAAAAACACAAAGGGTAACAAAAAAGATAATTAAATTGATGAGTTCAGTAAAAAAGTAAATTGCGCCTGTTATGAACTGCACCCCAAAAGTTAGACAGAAAAAATCTAACTTTCGGGGTATTTTTATTATGAAATTAACTTATGAAGATAGAGTTCAAATATATGAATTAAGAAAACAAGGACAAAGCTTCAAACAGCTTCGAAAAGATTTGGTGTGAATGTTTCTGGTCTAAAATACATGGTGATATTAATTGACCATTACGGAATAAAAATTGTCAAGCAAGGTAAAATTGTTACTATTCTCCAGAACTAAAACAAGAAATGATTGATAAAGTGCTACTTGAAGATCGTTCACTAAGAAGTGTAAGTCTTGATTTTGCTCTTTCAAATCAATGAAAAAATCGCCACCTTAAAGAGGAGCTAGAGCATTATCTTTATGAGTACGAGGGACTTGCTAGAAGATTGGAAGAATTTGTAAAAATGTTAAATAGTACTACTAATAAGGCTAATCCAAAATTTCAAGAGAATATTTTGATAGACTAATCTCTATAATTAACATATTGGCATAAAAATATTTGAAAACTAAAGGTTAGACTGGCATACAAATAGTGACAAGAGCACCGTTCTCAAAATTACTCAAATTTACTTGTCCTCCATGAATTTTTGCTACCCGCTTAACAAATGCTAATCCAATTCCGAAATGACTTCCTTTCTCTGAATTTGTTGCCTGTTTGTCTTGATAGAATAGTAACCCGTATTTCTCAAGTAAATTCTCCGAGAATGAAGAATCGCTATTCCATATGGAAATGTAAAATTTATTATCTATTAATTTGTAGTCTACTCTTATTACTGGATAATTGCTTTTTGAATGGTCAATCGCATTATTGATAATATTTAGGATAGCTCGTAGGAATAAATTTAGATTAAGTGTTAAATAGATAGGAGTTGGTAGGTTGTTTGAAAATTGAGTATTAGCCTTTTTATCAGTAATTAGCTTAATTTCTTGTTCAAATAATTCAAGTAAGTAATCCGAAGATAAACTCTCCCAATTGGAAGTATCATTATAGAATGTTTTAGAGTAATTGATAAGCTGGTTAAAGTATCTATTAAGTTGTTGGCTGGCAAGTTCGATGTCTGCTAAACATTGCCCAATATTTCCAGTAATATCCATAGATTGTAAAAATTGAGCATTTCCTTGAATAACTGTTAAAGGTGTTTTCAAATCATGTGCTGCAGCTGATACTTGAAACATCAGTTCCTTTTTTTGCTGTTTTTCAGATTGAATCATTTTTTTAATCGTTGACTGCATTTCCTGAATTTTTTGTCTTGTTTCAATCAGTTCGATTAAAGTTAACTTAGATAGGTCAGGTTCATTTGTATCAACCAGTATACTTTGATTATAAACAATGTTTGTTTCTCGCTTTATCTTTTCTAAAAGATTACTAATATTTTTAGCAATAATTGAAAACAAAATTAGACTAATATAAATCCAAGAAATCGTACTGAAATAGATGGTAAATGCACCTGCATTTTTTTCAGTAATGTTAGAAAATGCAGTAAACAACATTGGTAGCAAATAAAATAGGAAAAGACTAATAAGGAATTGCCTTAAAATCTTAAAATATGTCTGTTTAATCAGTTGGTTAAAAGTCAGAGCGTTACCCATTGATAACCACCTCCCCAGATTGTTTTAATTGGATTAATGTCATAAGGTTTTAATTTTTGCCTTATTTGGTATACATACTCTGTAATTGATCTCCCCTGTGTTTCAGAATCATGAGGATAAAGGTAATCAAAGAGTTCGTCGTTTGAAAATGTTCTATTTGGATTGCTGGAGAGTAACAAAATTAATTGGAACTCTCTTTTTGTAGTGGGAATATGTATATCCATAATTCTAAGTTCTTCTTTAATTTTATCAATTGCAAGAGGTCCAAATTGTAGAATATCACTAGAATCATTATTGCGTACGTCTCTACGGATATGCATCTGTACTCTTGCTACTAGTTCAGGTATGCTGAATGGCTTTGTGATATAGTCATCTGCACCGGACTGTATGCCATATACAATATCTTCTTCTAAATTTTTGGATGTTAAAAATATGATTGGAACAGAAATAAATTCTCGGATATACTTACAGATTTCAATTCCATCGTGGGGCATCATGATATCTAAAATAATTAAATCATAGCCGATAAAATGACAGATATCAATTTCAGGAATAGCAGTTCGTGTCTCCACGACAAAGTTTTTACTCTCTAGAACATTTTTAATGAGTCTTAAAATAGCAATATCATCATCTACGACTAGAACTTTATATTTCACAATTGACTCTCCCTTGAAAATATATTCTAATCATATTGTACCATATTTACCCTCAAGTAATGATATGGGGTGATAATAATCTAAATAATACATTCTTCTTATGGAAATGAGTATATAGTCTGTTACTTCTATCACTAGTATATGACAATGCGATAATCTGGAATCAAAAAATTACATAGAAATCAGAAATTCTGATATTTTTCCGATATTTGTTTTGTAGAATATGAAATGTAGATGACAACTTATCATCTGCCCTAATAGTCACTATGAGGGATTTGGAATTATTCTATAGCATATTTTTCTGAGAGTAGTTCAAAACTCCAAATCAGTAATATATGTGGTAAGTTAAATCAATTTGCTCAGGGTTTAGCAGGTAAACATAGTTGTTACTCGATTGAAATTGCTATAGGGTGATATGAATAATAGGAAGGAGATCATTTTTTTAATTAAATTACCTCCTAAGAAACTATCTAAAATTATTGAGAAATTAAGTAAAAGCACTCAAAGTGCTACTCCAGCGGAAGTAGAACAATGGCGTACATCTATAAATTCAATTAATGTTAGATGTGCAGGGAATGGTTGTCTACAAAGGTCCGTTGCAGTTATACTATGGGGAATAATAGCTAAGCGAACTCCAGATTGGATTTCGTGATTTCAGGTATCACCATTTATAGCTCATGAAAGGGTTAAAATTGATGGGGTACCAATTGGTGAAGAAATAGATTTATATAAATTTCAAAAAATTATATTTGTAAAAGGTGGAAAAGATAAATGATACAAATTGAGAAAATTAGCAAAGGTTTTAGTAGTAAGAGTGTTCTTTCAGAGGTTTCGTTTACAGCAAAAGAGGGAGAAGTAACGGCACTAATTGGGCCAAATGGATCTGGTAAATCAACTTTAATAAAAATATTGCTTGGCTTGATTTCACCAGATGAAGGCAGAGCGACTTTTGATGGAAAAGTTTATGAAGAATTGGGAAAATATCCCTTCAGATATGTAGGTGCATTCCTAGATAATATTCAACCCAACCCAACAAGGACGGCCTATAGTCACTTAAGGTGGATTGCTTTAACTAGTGGTATAGATAAGCAAAGATGTTTAGAATGTTTAAAAATAGTTGGTCTTCAAGATGTTGGCAATAAAAAGATAAAAGACTACTCTCTTGGAATGAAGCAAAGACTGGGGCTAGCTACGGCTATTTTAGCGAATCCTAAGATACTTATTTTGGATGAACCGATTAATGGACTCGATCCAGATGGAATTAGATGGGTTAGAGAGTTTCTAAGAGAATTTGTAAGAGACGATAAAATTGTTTTAATCACAAGCCATTATATGAATGAGTTAGAACTTACGGTTGATAAAATTGTAGGATTATCTAATGGTAAGGTTGTTATTGATGGTAGCAGCAAAAATATTCTTGAAAAATATGGCTCTTTTGAGGAAGCATATTTTAAATCTGTCACAAATGAGATGGGGTAATGCTTTATGAAAAATACGCGTAGTGAACTATACAAAATATTATCATTGCCACTCTTTTGGATGGGTGTAGCAATTGTGATTGGAATCAGTGTATTCTTTACCTTTCAAAATATTCAAGTCATCAATGCGATAGCAAATGGTAATACAGAGATCCTTATGCTTGAAGAAACAACTAGTCAATTAACGAAGTTTCAAACAGTAAGAGATGCTGTATTATCTTCCCCTTATCAATCTAGTATTCTATTTTTTCCAATCTTATTTGCACTGATTCTATCTACGGAGTACAAATTTGGTCAGGAATCATTAACCAAATTACTAACACCAAAATGGCAGACGATTTTAACAGGTCAGATTTGTTCTGGAATTATTGTAGCCAGTACGTTGACAGTTGTTCTATCCCTAATAAATAGTGCAATGCTCTATGTGATGTTAGATGAAACATTGCAAAATTATCTTAGCCTAGGTCTTGTTTTAGAAGTGACGTTAAGAATCATTATCTTTGCCATAACATTGACATTGCTTTCAATGTTTTTAGTAAAAATAACAAGAAAGCCTATTCCATCTGTCATTGTTATTGTAAGTATTCTTATTATAACTTTATCAGGCATATTGAAAGTCGTTTCTCCGACACTTGAAAATTTACTCCCTCTAATAGGTGCAAAGTCATTTGCATTTGGAAGAGTAGAAAATAACAATCCTTCGGAAATGTATGGTTTGTTATTATTATTATCTCAAGCATCAATAATAACTATTTTGATGTATATTAAAGCTTGGTATAAAAATCAGAAGGACAAGAAATATGGATGAAATAGTATATGCTCTTATTTATAAAAAATATAGTTTGAATGCAGTGAAAATACAAATTTTAAGTCAGTTATTGCTTGTTCTATTTACCTGTATTCTTAGTTTGATAACATTTGAAATCAATGATAATTATATTGTGTTATCAATTAATCAAATTTTGGTAATTACATCTTATTTATTTATGATAGGTGGACTGATAAATGGCTCTCTGGAAGTCGAGAATCCAGAATCTAAAATAGTCTATTTATTAACCGGAAACAAGAATAGCAGTACACAAAAAATCATTATTGTTGAGATGATAGACTGTGTATTACAAGCCATTCTATCATTCTTGGTTATCGTAAGTTTCTTCATTTTTAAAGGAACTATTAAAGAAGTTAGCGTAATACAGTTTATCTCTTATCTATTTAGTAGCGTTTTGTGTTTCTTCATTGCATATTATTTAACTTTATTTTTTAAGAGTTCGATGACAGCATTAGCTGCTTTACTGCTATTTCCAATATTAGTTATACCCTATATTGAACGTGTATTTCCTGGAGCTTTACCATATATTTATTATGAAACTATTTCTGAAAGTTTTAAAATATCAGCAATATCTGCTAGTCATATCATATTATTATTGTGGAATTTGATTTTACTACTATTAATATATTTGAAAGTCAAAAAGAGGTTGAAAAATGAATAGTCAAAAACATTCAGAAGTCACGTTCGGAGAATTTTTAAAATATTGATTCAAATTTTATGAAATCAATCAGTAAATATCGTTCTGAAAAAACTTGATATTATGCTATTTTTAGTCCAACTGAAACTCATACTTTCCAAGCCAGGTCATACGATTTATAAGTAAAAGAACAAATAAGAAAGAGGAGCTTCACACTAAAGTTCCTCTTTTTTTTAAATATCCGAATCATTATTCTTATTTCAAAAAAGGTAGAGTTTGAATTAAAATACAGTTCAATATATCGCATTTAACAAAAAGAAAAAACGCTTGAAATCAGCGTTTTTCTTATGTATTGATTCGTATTGAATGCTTACTTCACTTCTGTAATTGTCAAGTATTAAACCTATATTTCTTTTAATATTTTACCAAATAATTCTTCTAACTTCCCTAAGTCTCCATAGACGGTTCCGTCCATATAAAGGTTGTAAACTTCATCATCTTGTTCCACTCGTATTTGTGCAGAATACCCTTTTGATAATGCTAAGGAACGAATAACTTCTCGTTGAGTTCGTCCATTACCTTCTCGAAAGGGATGGAAATAATTAAGATTATCAAGAATTTTTGCTAAATGTTTAATGATCTCATCTTTTGAGTTGGCAGTTTGATAATAGGAGTGAATGAGATGATTTATATAGGTTTCTGCAGCATTAAACGACTGTATCGACATAAAAGGATTACCACTTTTAGAGATATTCACCTTGCGATATTGTCCTGACCAGGCATAAACATCTTGAAACAAATAGTTATGAATGGCTAAAATATTACTCATGGAATAGACTTTAATGGCTTTCAAGCGCAAGTCTGCAAGTCTTTTAGTAACGAATAAGTGTTCATTTCGGTAGGCTTCTTCAATATTTGTAACATTTTGTTTATTGATTAAGACTGTGGAATTTGGATAGGTATATTCGTGATTAGGGTCAATGTACTTATAGCCTTCGTATTGATTTTTAACCAATATTCAATTCCTTTCGTCTATTGACAACATAAGTTTTTAAATCAATCACATCTTGAACAGTAGGTTCATAATTTTCAATCATTGATGATCCAATAGCATACCAGACGGTATCGAAATCTGAAAAATTATCAAAGGGAATCCCTAAAATTGTTAATTCTTCTTTATTTACATCAAGAGTCATGGCACACCTCCTTATATAACGTTACCTTTATTATACCATAAAATCGGTATTTTTACCTAAAGGGATAGAGACTAAAAGATATATTATGTTTAATGTAGATTTATGATAAAATAGTTTTATTATAAAAAGAAATAACAGCGGTATAGCATGGAGCCATATATTACAGAAGCTTTAGTAAAAGCAGGGATTGAATTGGGAACTCTAACATTTAAGGGAACAACAACACTAGTGAATAGTAAAATTCAATCATTAAAGGAAGAACGTAACGCCGATAAATTACGAAATTTTAAAGACTATGCAACTATTAGGATTTAATTACAAGGAGGCAATAGGAGAACCTTTAACGGAGGTTTGCTCAAATGCTATAAGAAATACATTAGGAAGTCTATCATCTAAGAAAAACGTACGTAACAAAAGATAATTGAACCAATGGTGTGAACTTTTTGGTAAAATCTAGCTCAATTTGTGTATTTTTAGGGTAAAATTCACACCATACAACTGAAATTGATTCAAATTAGATGAAATTCTGTTTTCTGTAAATGTGGAAAAACATTGATTTTAAGCGGATATTGAAACTTATTCAAGTAAAAATGTTTCCAACCAGGTCTTAAGAAAGCTCGTAAAGCATCAAATAATAGAAGAATAAAATTTAATATAAAAAAATCCCATCAGAATATTTCTGGTGGGATTTTTGGTGGGGAACCAATCAATTTTGATTTATTTTTAACCTTTTATAACAACTGAAAATGCTGTTAAATCAACCATTTCACTTCAAATCATGTTTATAAATCATTCCCACTCAACGGTTGCAGGTGGTTTACTTGTAATATCGTAGACGATGCGATTAACGTGGTCAACCTCATTTACGATACGTACTGAGATCTTTTGAAGAACTTCCCAAGGAATCTTCGCAAAGTCAGCTGTCATTCCGTCGATAGAAGTGATAGCACGGATAGCGATGGTGTAGTCATAAGTACGGCCATCTCCCATAACACCTACTGAACGAACGCCAGTGTTAACAGTGAAGTATTGCCAAATGTCGCGGTCAAGACCAGCTTTAGCGATTTCTTCACGAAGGATAGCGTCTGATTCACGGACTGTCTCAAGTTTTTCTTCAGTGATTTCACCCATGACACGGATAGCAAGACCTGGACCTGGGAATGGTTGGCGCCATACGATATTATCTGGCATACCAAGCTCAGTACCGAGGGCACGAACTTCATCCTTGTAAAGAGTATTTAGCGGCTCGATAAGTTCAAACTGCATGTCTTCTGGAAGTCCACCAACGTTGTGATGAGACTTGATGGTTTGAGCAGTATCCGTACCTGACTCGATAACGTCTGTATATAGTGTTCCTTGTGCCAAGAATTTCACGTCTTTTAGCTTGCTTGCTTCATCATCAAAGACATAGACAAACTCGTTACCGATAATCTTACGTTTTTGTTCTGGATCAGACACACCAGCCAATTTATCAAGGAAGCGTTTGGCAGCATCAGCTTTGACAATGTTCAAACCAAACTTACCACCAAGCATATCCATAACTTGGTCAGCCTCCTCTTTACGGAGAAGACCGTGGTCTACAAAGATACAGATCAATTGATCGCCGATTGCTTTTTGGAGAAGAACCCCAACAACAGAAGAGTCAACACCACCTGAAAGACCAAGGAGAACACGTTTGTCTCCAACCTTTTCACGGATTTGTTTGATTTGCATCTCGATAAAGTTATCCATAGTCCAGTCACCTTTGGCACCACAGATATTCAAGGCAAAGTTACGAAGGATATCATAGCCGTGAACTGAATGACGAACCTCTGGGTGGAATTGGATACCATAGATTTTCTTGTCTGGATTTTCGATTGATGCATAAGGACAGTCAGCTGATGTACCAGTACGAATGAAATCAGCAGGAATTTCTGTAACAGCATCTCCGTGGCTCATCAAGACAAGTTGTTCTTCTGGAGTTCCAGCAAAAAGAGCAGATTCTGTGTGAGTCAATGTTGATTGACCGTATTCACGGTTACCAGCGTCACCTGCAGGAACAACTTTTCCTCCAAGCTTGTGAGTCAATAGCTGCATACCATAACAGATTCCCAAAATCGGAATTCCAAGTTCAAAAATTTCTGGATCAATATCAAACGATCCTTCTTCGTAAACAGAGTTTGGACCACCTGAAAGTACAATCCCGATAGGATTGATAGCACGGACTTCGTCAGCCGAAATCTTGTGACTTTTTAGTTCTGAAAAGACACCAATCTCACGGATACGGCGTGAGATAAGTTGGTTATACTGGCTACCATAGTCCAGTACGATGATCTTTTCGACATCTTGCAAATCAGTTGAAATGTTGCTCATCTTTTCCCTTTCTTAAAAGAAATATCTTCTTGAATATTCTATCATAAAAGGGTTAGAATTACCAACTAAACAAGTGCGGTTTGACTTTTCCCTATGAGTTACGGTACAATGGAAAAAATAAAGAAAAGAAGTGATCAAGCATGTTACCAGCTTATATGAAAATCCACGACCAAATCAAAAAAGACATCGATGAGGGACATTGGAAGATTGGAGAGAGACTTCCTAGCGAGCGAGATTTAGCTGAGGAATTTGAGGTTAGTCGCATGACCTTGCGTCAGGCTATTTCTCTTCTAGTCGAAGAGGGGGTTTTGGAACGTCGTGTCGGTAGCGGGACCTTCGTTTCAAGTACTCGTGTTCAGGAAAAAATGCGTGGAACCACTAGTTTTACGGAAATTGTTAAAGCTCAAGGGAAAACGCCATCTAGTCATCTGATTTCCTACCGTCGTACGATTCCAAATGAGCAAGAAGTGGCTAAACTAGGTATACTGCCAACTGATAACATCATTCGTATGGAACGTGTTCGTTATGCGGATAAAGTTCCTGTTGTCTATGAAGTGGCATCGATTCCTGAGAAATTTATCAAAAATTTCAAAAAAGAAGAAGTAACCAAGCACTTCTTTCAAACCTTACAAGAGCATGGTTATCGAATTGGTAAATCTCACCAGACCATATATGCGCGTTTAGCAAAAGAAAAGATAGCTCATTACTTAGAAGTTGAAAAAGGGCATGCTATTTTAGGTTTGACTCAGGTTTCTTACTTTGATGACGGAACGGCTTTTGAGTATGTAAAGAGCCAATACGTCGGAGAACGGTTTGAATTTTATCTAGAAAATAATTAGTTTATAACATCACTCTTAAAGTAGAAACTCATCTACTTTAAGAGTTTTTATTTGGTTAAGATTAGAAAACATTTTCCTAATAAGAAAAATAGCAATCATACGAGTATTTTTCAAAGATTCGTGTTATAATAGATAGGTTATATGGTCCCGATAAGGTGGTGGGATTGATTGTAAATACTCTTCCTACCAGTTCTTTGTAACTCTATAACGAATATTTTTTAAGGGGGGACATTTTTATGTCAGAACGTAAATTATTCACGTCTGAATCTGTATCTGAGGGGCATCCGGATAAGATTGCAGACCAAATTTCAGATGCTATCTTGGATGCTATTTTAGAGCAAGATCCAGAGGCCCACGTTGCTGCTGAAACTGCTGTTTATACAGGTTCAGTCCATGTCTTCGGTGAAATTTCAACAAATGCTTATGTCGATATTAACCGAGTGGTTCGTGATACTATTGCAGAGATTGGTTATACCAATACTGAGTATGGTTTTTCTGCGGAGACGGTGGGAGTTCACCCATCACTTGTTGAGCAATCACCAGATATCGCCCAAGGTGTTAATGAAGCCTTGGAAGTTCGTGGAAACGCAGATCAAGATCCACTTGACTTGATTGGAGCTGGAGACCAAGGTCTCATGTTTGGTTTTGCGGTGGATGAGACAGAAGAACTCATGCCATTACCGATTTCACTTAGTCACAAACTGGTTCGTCGCTTGGCAGAGCTTCGTAAGTCTGGTGAAATCAGCTATCTTCGTCCAGATGCCAAATCACAGGTCACTGTTGAGTATGATGAAAATGACCGTCCAGTGCGCGTGGATACAGTTGTTATTTCAACCCAACATGATCCAGAAGTGAGCAATGAGCAAATCCATGACGATGTGATTAACAAGGTTATCAAAGAAGTCATTCCAGCTTCTTACCTAGATGATGATACTAAATTCTTTATCAATCCAACAGGTCGTTTCGTTATCGGAGGACCTCAAGGAGATTCAGGTTTGACTGGTCGTAAAATAATCGTGGATACCTATGGTGGTTATTCACGTCACGGTGGTGGTGCCTTCTCTGGTAAGGATGCGACTAAGGTTGACCGTTCAGCTTCTTATGCAGCTCGCTACATTGCTAAAAACATTGTTGCTGCAGGTCTTGCTAAGAAAGCTGAAGTGCAATTGGCTTACGCAATTGGGGTGGCTCATCCAGTATCTGTTCGTATCGATACCTTCGGTACGGGAACAGTCGCTGAAAGCAAATTAGAAGCAGCAGCGCGTCAAATCTTTGACCTTCGCCCAGCAGGAATCATCCAAATGCTAGATCTCAAACGTCCAATCTACCGTCAAACAGCGGCTTATGGACATATGGGGCGTACAGATATTGATCTTCCATGGGAACGCTTGGACAAGGTAGAAGCCTTGAAAGAAGCTGTTAAGTAACATAAAAAAGATTGGTCTAAGGACCAATCTTTTTTAGTTTATAATTACTTATCTAGTATTTTTACAAAAGCCCAGTTTCCAATTGACTTTGTTCCGTAGTCTAATATCATGGAATCCAGTAATTCATACTTGTTTTTTTCATAGAAACACACATTTTTCTCAGTGCTGGTGATTAAGCCTAGACGTTTGCAACCTTTGGCTTTAAGATAGGGTTCAACACCTTCTTGTAGGAATGCACTCCCGATTCCTTGGTTTTGGATTGAAGCGTTGACTCCTAACATCATCAAATACCAATCAAAGTTCCCAGATTTTTTCAAATGTTGTTCAGAGCGATCGACTAAATCAAGATATTTCAAGAGATTGCGTGGGCTAATAAAACGGAAAAGCTTGACAATCCCATTCAACAAATAAGATAAGATGGAAAAATCCTTTTGTTGTAGAAGTGCGATAGCCAGAATTTCCCCGTCTCGTTCAGCGACTAGACAGGTCTCTCCTTTGATGTAAAGTCTGGTCAAAAGGCTATACAACAATTCTAAGAATGCTGGGTAATATTCTGGTTTCTTTAAATCATCTTTGATAAGAGTCATGAAAGGGTAGTCCATAAAGGCACCAGCCAACACTTTTCCAATTTTTTGATATTCATCTAGCTTGGCTTCTCTGTATACTATTTTTTTCATATCATACTCCTTCATTAAAATCTCTCTATCTATTATAACGAAATTTCTCACATTTTTCGATTGAAATGTGAAATTTTCACAAAAAAGCTTTATTCACAATAATTTATTTAAAGATATAAACAAGAAAAGGTATTAAAAAACCCCGCAGTTTTAACTGTAGGGTAGATTAATTCTATTTTGTAGGGATTGAAATCTCAATCAATTTATCAGAATAGAGGGTTTTAATATTTGCCTTATCAATAGCCTGTTGATTAATTTTACGACTGAGGAAAAATTCTTTGATTATTTCCATTTCTTTTTCACGGATTGCCCGATGTTTATTGGAAATGAGGATTTCGTAATGAAGTGGAGCCTGAGTAAAAATAACATCTGTATTTCCCGCAGAATAAACCTCTACAAGCGTTGCGTCTGTGTTTTCTAGCTGACTTTTAACAAGTTGCGAGTGTGAATTTGTAGTATTGATAAGCTTCATAGGGTTTCCTCCTGTATTTCTATGTCTATTATAGCACTTTTTGGGAAATTTGGTAAAGATAGTTTAAATTTGATGTTGTTTTTTCCAAGCTTCGATCGCCCATTTGTGACTTCCACGTTTTAAGTTAGTAATAGCTTCATCGACTAGGAACCAAGCTAGATGATTGAAGTCTTCGAGAGGTTTTTGGATTTCTTGGTAAGAAGTGGCTTCGTAGAGATAGGCTGGATTGTAGTAGTAGGTATCACGATGGCTGGAATAGAAATATTCATCCGCTTGTCCGTAGTAGGTGCCGATTTCAGCTGTAAATCCTAATTCTTCAATCAATTCTCGCTTGAGAGCTTCAAGGTGATTTTCACCTTCTTCAATTTCGCCTCCTGGTAAGAACCATGCACCATTTGGAGCTTGTACGAGGATAATCTTTTCATGGTTTGCATCAGGTATGACTGCATAAACGCCATATCTATTTTTGTAGGTTACTCCCTCTTTTTTTTCTCCAAATGTTGGATTTGCCATAAATTTCTCCTTCGTGAGTGCGCTTTCTTTCTATAATAGTAAAGAATGTTCTCACTGTCAAGCAAGAACATTCTTTTGTATGTGAGGAACTAGTCGTTTGACTCGACCGTTTCCGTTTTATTTTTGGACTTAATCACGATTTTACCTTTACTTGTCATGACTGCCTTGAGGTCTTTTTCACTTGGATTTTCAAGGTAGTAGTCTGTAATGGCATCTTCGATATAGTCTTGGATGGTACGACGGAGTGGACGAGCTCCCATTTTTGGATCGTAACCAAGGTCTACAAGTTTTTCTTTAACCTTATTTGTTACATCTAAATGGATGTTATTACTTGAGAGACGTTTATTCACATCATCCAACATAAGGTCAACGATTTGAAGGAGATTTTCCTTGCTGAGGGCTTTAAATTCGATAATACCATCAAAGCGGTTCATGAATTCTGGGCTAAAGAAGTTGCCTAATTCTCCAAGGACAGAGTTGGTACGGCCTTCTCGAGTAGCACCAAATCCGACGCTTGCTTCAGCTTTTCCTGTACCTGCATTT
Organism: Streptococcus sp. CF8_St5-17; assembly: GCF_024295665.1. Taxonomy (NCBI): domain Bacteria; kingdom Bacillati; phylum Bacillota; class Bacilli; order Lactobacillales; family Streptococcaceae; genus Streptococcus; species Streptococcus sp. CF8_St5-17. Next base: position 80,292 of record NZ_JANCOU010000005.1, on the reverse strand, counting down.
GAGGTCATGATTATGATGGCGTCTTTAAAGCTAACGGTACGACCTTGCCCATCCGTTAAACGACCATCATCCAATACTTGAAGGAACATATGCATAACATCTGGATGGGCTTTTTCAACTTCATCTAGGAGGATCAGTGAGTATGGATTACGACGGACCTTTTCAGTCAATTGACCAGCTTCATCATAGCCAACATAACCTGGAGGAGCACCGACCAGTTTAGCAACACTGTGTTTTTCCATGTATTCACTCATATCAAAGCGAATCATGCTGTCAGCAGAGCCAAAGAGTTCGATAGCTAGTTGTTTAGAAAGTTCTGTTTTACCGACACCAGTAGGACCAACAAAGAGGAAGCTACCAATTGGACGGTTTGGAGTGCCTAGACCAACACGGTTACGACGAATTGCCTTGGCAATCTTATCAACAGCATCGTCTTGACCGATAACATGTGCCTTGAGATCATCTGCTAGGTTGATCAGTTGAGACTGTTCTTTTTCTTTAAGGTCGCCAACTGGAATATTGGTCTTTTGTTCAATGATGTGTTCAATCGTCTTTTCACTGATGATTGGAGTATCCTGATCCGTTACCTTTGTCTTTTGCATTTCCTTATATTTGGCAATCTGATCACGGAAGTAGGCGGCTTTTTCAAAATCTTCGTCACGAGTTGCTTGAGCCTTGAGATTTTCCGCTTCGATTAAGCGTTGGTCGATAACCTTTGGATCCACAAAATTCAAGGTTAAGTTCATTTTTGAACCAGCTTCATCTAAAAGGTCAATAGCCTTATCTGGCAAGAAACGATCTTGGATGTAGCGATTAGAAAGAGTAGCAGCGGCTTCGATAGCTCCGTCAGTATAATGAACGTGGTGGTAATCTTCGTATTTCTTTTGAATACCTTTAAGAATAATAATGGTCTCTTCCACAGTTGGTTCATCAACTTTGACAGGTTGCATACGGCGCTCAAGGGCAGCATCTTTTTCGATGATGCGGTATTCATTGAGAGTAGTAGCACCCACTAACTGAAGTTCGCCACGAGATAGAGCTGGTTTGAGGATATTGCCTGCATCCATATTCCCGTCACCAGCAGAACCTGCACCGACAATCTCGTGAATTTCATCGATAAAGAGGATGACATCTTTGCGCTCACGAATTTCTTCCATGAGTTTTTGCATGCGTTCTTCGAACTGTCCACGAATTCCTGTGCCTTGAACAAGACTCACGACATCTAGGCGGATGACTTCTTTCCCTTGAAGTTTGTGGGGAACATCACCATCAACAATTTTCTGTGCTAAGCCTTCGACAACTGCTGTCTTACCAACACCAGGCTCCCCAATCAGTACTGGGTTGTTTTTAGTTCTACGGTTGAGGATTTCAATGACACGGATGATTTCTTCGTCACGGCCGATAACTGGGTCGACATTTCCACGACGGGCAATCTCAGTTATATTGATACCATACTCATCCAAGAGGCCCTTTTCTTGGCTAGGAGGAGGTGTTTGAGCTGGTCCACGATTTTGAGAACCATAACCCCCATTACCACCGTATCCGCCACCTGACTGGGTTGGAGGAACATTATTATTAGAAGAAGGTCTAAAGTTGTTCAGGTCGTTAAAGAAGTCTCCAAATGGATCAAAATCACGATTGTTTAAATCTGTAATGCCTTTGAACAAGCTATTGTTAGGATCTGTTTTGATAATTTTGTAGCAATTTTGGCAAAGATCGATTTGCTTTTGTTGCCCATTAAGATTAGTGTAAAGATGGATCGTTGAGTCATTGATTTTACAATTTTGACAGAGCATACCTCTACCTCGTTTCTTTCTTGGCTTTGACTAAAATAGAAAGGTCAAAAATAGTCAAAGTTCTTTAGTCTCATTATATCATGATTAAAGGGGAAAGCAAGCAAAAAGATTGCTTGTTACAATTAAACATTCCAGGCAATTCTTACTAGACTTTAGTGATAAAAATAAAAATCCCATTTGTCATGCAAAAAGGATTTTCATTGGTCAAAGCAGGAGTATTCTCCAGCCCATATTCAACTATTAGTATAAAAGTTCGTAGATTTCCATCGCAATGAGGTCGATGCTATCAAATGTATATGTTTCACGAGCTTCAACGTCACGAAGTGTGAAAAGTGGTCCATTTTCTTCGTCGTGGTTAAAAGCAACCTCTGCGACAACAACTCCTTCGCGCTCAAAGTTACGTTTTAAATTACCACCATCTTTAGTCATTGCTTCTAAGCGATTGATGATTCTAACCAAATGTGATTCCATTTTGATTCTCCTCCATTTCTTATCTTTACTATTTTACCATAAACAGACTCCACTTGACTAGAAAAAAACTAAGATTTCTCGCTATTTCTATCGTCTTTGAAAATTTATTGAAAATATTAGGAGAAAATGTTGAATTTTTATGCAAAATATGTTATCCTTATACAAGTTTTGAGTTTAAATATTAAAAATAGAAAGTAGAGTATCCATGAATTTTTCTTTTTTACCGAAATACTTGCCATATTTTAACTATGGTGCCATTGTTACGATTATCATTTCTATCTTAGTGGTCTTTTTGGGGACTATTTTAGGGGTAGTGTTGGCCTTTGCACAACGTTCGAAGATTAAACCACTTGCTTGGTTTGCTAATCTATATATCTGGGTGTTCCGTGGGACACCGATGATGGTGCAGATTATGATTGCTTTTGCCCTGATGCATATTAGTGCTCCAACGATTCAAATTGGGATTTTAGATGTTGATCTTACTCGTTTGATCCCAGGGATTATCATTATCTCTATGAATAGTGGTGCCTATGTATCAGAAACTGTTCGTGCTGGGATTAATGCAGTGCCAAAAGGACAACTAGAAGCAGCCTATTCACTAGGTATTCGCCCTAAAAATGCTATGCGCTATGTCATTTTACCACAGGCTATCAAGAATATTTTACCAGCCTTGGGGAATGAGTTTATTACCATTATCAAGGATAGCTCGCTCTTGTCAGCTATCGGGGTTATGGAGTTGTGGAATGGAGCTACTACGGTGTCAACAACCACCTACTTACCTTTAACTCCACTTCTATTCGCAGCCTTTTACTACTTGATTATGACCTCTATCTTGACGCTGGCCTTGAAAGCTTTTGAAAATCGTATGGGACAAGGAGATAAAAAATAATGACTGAAACACTTATAAAAATTGAAAACCTTCATAAAAGTTTTGGAAAGAATGAAGTTTTAAAAGGGATTAATCTTGAAATTAAAAAAGGGGAAGTAGTGGTCATTATTGGACCATCTGGTAGCGGTAAGTCAACCCTCCTTCGCTCTATGAATCTCCTCGAAGAAGCGACAAAAGGAAAGGTTATCTTTGAAGGAGTAGACATTACAGATAAGAAAAACGACCTCTTTGCTATGCGTGAAAAGATGGGAATGGTTTTCCAACAGTTCAATCTCTTCCCCAATATGACAGTTATGGAAAACATTACACTTTCTCCGATTAAGACTAAGGGAGAAAGTAAGGAAGTGGCTGAAAAGAGAGCGCATGAGCTCTTGGAGAAGGTTGGTTTGCCAGATAAGGCCGATGCCTATCCACAAAGTTTGTCTGGCGGTCAGCAACAACGTATTGCTATCGCGCGTGGTCTTGCCATGGAACCAGATGTCCTACTCTTTGATGAACCGACTTCTGCCCTAGACCCAGAAATGGTAGGAGAAGTACTAGCAGTTATGCAAGAACTTGCCAAGTCAGGTATGACCATGGTCATCGTAACACATGAGATGGGCTTTGCACGTGAAGTAGCAGACCGTGTCATCTTTATGGCTGACGGTGTAGTTGTCGAGGATGGAAGTCCAGAGCAAATTTTTGACCAAACACAAGAACAAAGAACCAAGGATTTCTTGAGTAAGGTTTTGTAAAATATCGTTTATTAGAAAAGCTCCAAGGGGGCTTTTTCTTATAGTCTCAGACTATAGGGTATCTTAGGTAAGAAGTGTTAGAATGCAGAACGATTTTTTGTTATAATAGAGGATATTTGTTAGAAAAGAGAAAATACATGACACAGATTATTGATGGGAAGGCTTTAGCAGCCAAGCTACAGGGACAGTTGGCTGAAAAAACAGCCAAATTAAAGGAAGAGACAGGTTTGGTTCCTGGTTTGGTGGTTATTTTAGTGGGAGAAAATCCAGCCAGTCAGGTTTACGTTCGTAACAAGGAACGTTCAGCAATAGCTGCAGGCTTCCAAAGTGAAGTTGTACGTGTTCCGGAAACCATTACTCAAGAAGAATTATTGGAGTTGATTGCCAAATACAACCAAGATCCAGCATGGCATGGAATCTTAGTCCAGTTGCCATTGCCAAAACACATCGATGAAGAGGCAGTTTTATTGGCTATTGACCCTGAAAAGGATGTAGATGGTTTTCATCCGCTCAACATGGGGCGTCTTTGGTCTGGTCACCCAGTGATGATTCCTTCAACTCCAGCAGGGATTATGGAGATGTTTCATGAGTATGGGATTGACTTAGAAGGTAAAAATGCAGTAGTTATTGGTCGTTCAAATATCGTTGGAAAACCAATGGCCCAGTTGCTGTTGGCTAAAAATGCAACTGTAACCTTGACCCACTCTCGCACTCACAATCTAGCCCAAATAGCTTCTAGAGCTGATATTCTTGTAGTAGCAATCGGTCGTGCTAAGTTCGTGACTACTGATTTTGTCAAATCTGGGGCAGTTGTCATTGATGTGGGGATGAACAGAGATGAAAATGGCAAACTCTGTGGAGATGTTGACTACGATTCTGTAGCCCCAGTCGCTAGCCATATTACACCTGTACCTGGTGGAGTAGGACCTATGACCATTACCATGCTGATGGAGCAGACTTATCAGGCTGCTTTAAGAACGCTGGATAAAGATTAATCTCGAGTACAATCATTAATAGGTATTTAAAGAGCAAGTTCTAAAAAGGGCTTGCTTTTTTTTGCTCGATTTCTACTAAAATTCCAGTAAAACTTCTACAAATTATTGAAAAAGTTCTACTATTTTGATATATTAAAAACATCAATATGTATATGCAAAAATAAGTAAGCGTCTAGAGGGAGGTTTATTTTTTGAAGAAAAATGTAATCGCTTACTATAACTTAGAAAGGAACCATAATGGATAAGAGATTTTTTGAAAAACGGTGTCATTTTAGTATTCGTAAGTTTGCAATTGGTGCGGTTTCAGTTATGATTGGAGCTAGTATTTTTGGTCTTCAGGTAGCGCAAGCAGCTGAAACTGAAACGTCAAGTACCAGTGAAGAAACAATTCATCAAGTTCAACCTTTAGATAAACTTCCAGATGATCTAGCTGCAGCCATTGCAAAAGCTGAGCAAAATGGCCCACAAGATAAGGCTACTGAAAAAGAAGAAAATGATGCGGTTGAACCCGCAAAACCAGCAACGGAAGAAAAAGAGCCTGAGGTAACAAGTCCTAAGGAAGAAAAGAAAGCGGAAGTAGTTAGTCCTAAGGAAGATAAAGCTGAAAAACCAGCAACTGCAGTGGATGAAAAAGCGCCTACAGTTTCAGAAGCTAGTTCTGAAAAGCCAGCAGTTTTGGAAGAACATGCTACTGAAGCTAATCAGAATAAACCAGTAACTAATGATAAAGTTAAGGAAGAAAATACTTCTGCAACAGCATTACCTCAAGTCACTAAGGAGAAAGAAAAAGAAGACCAACTTTTACAGGAAAGAAAACAAAATTTCAACAAAGACTGGTACTTTAAATTAAATTCTCAGGGTGATTTTTCTAAGAAAGATGTAGATGTTCATGATTGGTCTAAGTTGAACCTTCCTCATGACTGGAGTATTTATTTTGATTTTGATCATAAGTCTCCTGCCCGAAATGAAGGTGGCCAATTAAACGGTGGTACTGCTTGGTATCGCAAGACTTTCACTGTAGATGAAGCTGCAAAGGACAAAGATGTTCGTATCAATTTTGATGGAGTTTACATGGACTCTAAGGTCTATGTAAATGGTAAATTTGTTGGCCATTATCCTAGTGGTTACAATCATTTTTCATACGACATCACTGAATTTTTAACTAAAGATGGTAGTGAAAATACCATTGCTGTCCAAGTTACCAATAAACAGCCAAGTAGTCGTTGGTACTCAGGAAGTGGTATCTATCGTGATGTGACGCTAAGCTATCGTGACAAGGTGCAAGTAGCTGAAAATGGAAATCATATTACAACTCCAAAATTGGCTGAACAAAAAGATGGCAATGTTGAAACACAAATCCAAAGCAAGATTAAAAACACTGCCAAGACTCTAGCCAAGGTATTTGTAGAGCAACAGATTTTCACCAAAGAAGGAAAGGCTGTTTCAGATTTAGTTCGTTCTGTAACTAAGAATTTATCAGGAAATGAGACAGCAGACTTTAAGCAAACGATTTTGGTTAACAAGCCAACTCTCTGGACAACAAAAAGCTACCATCCTCAGCTCTATGTTCTAAAAACAAAGGTTTATAATGAAGGTCAGCTAGTTGATGTAACAGAAGATACTTTTGGTTATCGTTATTTCAACTGGACAGCCAAAGATGGATTCTCTCTAAATGGTGAGAGAATGAAATTCCATGGGGTTAGTATTCACCATGACAATGGAGCCTTGGGAGCAGAAGAAAACTACAAGGCAACCTATCGTAAATTAAAACTCCTGAAAGATATGGGAGTTAACTCTATCCGTACAACCCATAACCCAGCAAGTCCACAGTTGCTCGATGCTGCTGCAAATCTAGGACTTTTGGTGCAAGAAGAAGCCTTTGATACTTGGTATCGTGGTAAGAAAACGTATGACTATGGACGTTTCTTTGACCAAGATGCAACTCACCCAGAAGCTAAGAAGGGTGAAAAGTGGTCTGATTTTGACCTCAGAACCATGGTCGAACGAGATAAAAATAATCCATCCATCGTCATGTGGTCACTCGGTAACGAAGTGGATGAAGCAGATGGTGGTGAGCGCTCTTTAGAAACAGCTAAGCGCTTGAAAGCTGTCATCAAAGCAATTGATACAGAGCGCTATGTGACCATGGGTGAGAATAAATTTAGTAATAGGTCTACAGGAGAGTTCTTAAAATTGGCAGCAATCATGGATGCTGTCGGTATGAACTATGGGGAACGGAACTATGACGCTGTTCGTAGGGCTCATCCAGACTGGTTAATCTACGGTTCAGAAACCTCTTCAGCAACTCGAACTCGTGATTCCTACTTTGACCCTGCTCATTTACTCAGTCATGACAACCGTCGTAATCGTCATTATGAACAATCCGACTACGGAAATGACCGTGTTGGATGGGGTAGAACAGCTACTGAGTCTTGGACTTTCGACCGTGATCGTGCCGGATATGCAGGTCAGTTCATCTGGACTGGTTTTGACTATATCGGTGAACCAACACCTTGGCATAACCAAGATAATACACCAGTGAAAAGCTCATTCTTCGGTATTATCGATACTGCTGGTTTGCCTAAGAATGATTTCTATCTCTACCGTAGTGAATGGTATAGTGCAAAAGAAAAACCAACAGTTCGTATCATGCCTCACTGGAATTGGACTGATGAGACACTTAGAGAGCGCAATATGCTAGTCAATGGCAAGGTTCCTGTACGGACCTTCTCAAACGCTGCTAGTGTAGAATTATTGTTGAACAACAAGACTCTCGGCAAGAAAGAATTCACCAAGAAAACCACTGCGGATGGTCGACCTTATCATGAAGGTGCTAACCCTGGTGAATTGTATCTTGAGTGGTTGGTGGAATATAAACCAGGCACCTTGACTGCTATTGCTCGTGATGAAAATGGTAAAGAGATTGCGCGTGATAGTGTAACAACAGCAGGAGAACCTGCTAGAGTTCGTCTCACTAAGGAAGAACATGTTATAACTGCAGACGGTAAAGATTTGTCTTATATCCATTATGAAATCGTTGATGAAGACGGCAATGTTGTGCCAACTGCAAATAATCTTGTTCATTTCAATCTTCATGGGCAAGGGCAAATCGTTGGTGTGGACAATGGAGAACAAGCTAGCCGTGAACGTTATAAAGCTCAGAAAGATGGTACATGGCAAAGAAAAGCCTTCAATGGTAAAGGTGTTGTCATTGTAAAATCTACTGAAAAAGAAGGCAAATTCACTCTTTATGCGGATTCTGCAGGCTTGGCTTCTGATCAAGCAACAGTCACAACCGTTTCAGGCAAGAAAGAAAATCGCCACTTTGTCGCTTTTGCCCCTGTTAAGGCAACTACTGATGTCAGCGAAAATCCTAAATTGCCAGAAACTGTGACAGCTATTTATAGCGATGGTAGTGTCGAAGAAAAAACAGTGACTTGGGATATTCCAGACAATCTTCGTGCAAGTGCTGGTGTGAAAAAAGTCCTAGGTAGTGTGGAAGGAATCGAAGCTAAGGCTGAGGCCCTTGTCAAGGTCATTGCCCTTGATAAGTGGTTGCCTAAGGTAGCAACTGTTCCTGTTGGTACAGCTGTTGAAGATTTGGATAAGACTGTTACAGCTGTTTTGTCAGATGGGAATTTGGTTGATGCGGATGTCGTTTCTTGGACCTTGAAAGATCCTGATGCCTTGAAAAAAGAAGGTGGACGTACTGAAGCAACTGGTAAATTAGTAGGTAATGACTATGAGGTGAAAGCGACCTTTATCGCAAGTAATCAGGAAACCGAAAGCACTGTTACAGGTCTCACTGTTGGTGACAAGGCTCTTGCTGACTTTGAATCTGGAAAGACCTATTACCGAGTAACCCTTCCTTACAGTGCTGAGATTCCAAGTGTGGGTGCACAAACTACTGGCTACCAAGTAACAGTTCAACAGGCTTCGGCTGCTAATGATTATCAGGCTTCTGTGTTCTTGAGTAACCCAAAGGGTGATTTGGTTCAAACTTATTTGATTCAATTCGTGAAGGAAGCCCCTGCCTTGACACGCTTGGAAGTAAGTGTAGAAGGTAAAGAAAATGCAACAGAAGATCAAGTCCTCCCTTATCATGTCATTGGACATTACGAAGATGGTTCGCAGAGTGAATTTTCAGCATCAGATATTCACTTGGATGCTAGCTCTACTGATGGTGGACATCTTGAAGTAAACGGACAGAACTTGCTACTTTACACTAAAGGAAGTGTGACGCTTACTCCTCGTATTGACAATCAAACAGAGAAGACACAATCTGTAGCCACCGTAGTGGTCATCAAAGAAAACAAAGTAGCGAAGAAAATTGTTAAGCTTCATCCTGTTTCAATCTCTACAGATATCAATCAGCAACCGAATTTGCCTGCTCAAATCGGAGCAGAATTTGACCAAGGTTTGCCTCGTAAGGTAGCTGTAACTTGGGATAAGGTGGATGAAAAAGAACTCGCTAGCTATCATAGCTTTACCCTTAAAGGGCATGTAGAAGGTACAGACATTGAAGCTACTGCGAATGTGACTGTTGAAGGTTTGCAGGTCGCAGAAGAAATTAGTCTCACTCTTCCTAAAGGTGAAACTGTTCAATTGCCAGCTAATGTACGCGCCTACCATTCTAATGGAACAACTGTTTATAAAGATGTCGTTTGGGACAAGGTTCCAGCTAACTTTAGCCAAACTGAAGGAATCTTTGAAATCAAAGGTCAATTGGTTGGAAGTCATTTGACTACCAAGGCTCATGTTCGTGTTTCTAGTCAAGTTGTTGCTGGAAATAATATTTCGAAACAATGGACTGGTTCTCAATTGCCAGCTGCTATTGTATCCAATACCGGTGGGGATGATTCAGCTAATACTTTGAACGATTTGACGGTTTCAAGAGCCAATACAGATGTCAAGAATCGATGGACTACATGGCAAACAGGTACAGATAATGATTGGGCGTCTATCTTATTTGGTAATTCAGGAGATTTAACCAAACGCTTTGTCGATAATCTCTCAGTTGATTTCTACACAGATGGTGCAATCGGACTTCCAAAAGAATATGTCATTGAATACTATGTTGGTCAAGAAATTCCAGATCTGCCAACTGATGTCAACCATGCTCAAGGAGATGCCAAACATCCATTTAACAATGCTGCTAACTGGAAAGAAGTTGAACATCTCAAAGCACCAGGCCAACTATCCGCAAGCCAAACTAACCACTTTACATTTGACAAGGTTGAGACCTATGCAGTTCGTATTCGCATGAAGAAAGCAAATGGAACTGCCGGTGTCGGTTTGACTGAAATTACAATCCTAGGAAATAAGGTTCCAAGTGCTACAAGTTCAGACATTACGATCAAAGTAGACGGTCATAATCTTGAACATTTCAATCCAGCTAAGACAGACTACCATATTGCTCAAACTAGTAAAGAAATCACTGCAACAGCTAGCAACAATGGTGTAGTAACGATTGTCCCTGCCACGAGTTCAACAGGAGCAACTCGTCTCATTTTGAAGGCAGAAGACGGAACCATCTTGAAAGAATACCGTATCTTCCGCGATGGCGAAAAAGAATCTACACAACCAGCAGCTGCAGAAAATGGTGCTGTGACATTAAATGTTGGTGATAAGCTTCAACTACCTACAGAAGTGACAGTCTATTATCCATCACAAACAGATTGGACAACAGATAAACTAGCCGTAGAATGGGATGCAGTCCCTGAACATGCGACAGACCAAGAAGGTACCTTTGAAGTGCTTGGTCATATCCTAGGAACAGACCTGACAACTAAGATGCAAGTAACCGTTCTTGCAAGAGGAAATCAAGTTATCTCAGAGAATGCAAGCAATAATGCGACTGACTCTAAAGCTTTTGCGTCTACCACAAACGATACCCAGGCCGCTTCTAATGATAGAATCTTCTATATCAACGATGGTCGATTTAATGAAGATGGACGTTGGACCAACTGGTCTCGTACTCCAAAAGACCAAGAGGTATCTGTAGGAGTACTCTTTAAGAAGAATGGTCAGATTACACCTCAATCGGTTGGAAAAGTAGCTATTCAGTTCTTCAAAGACAGTGGTACAGATGCACCAGCGACAATGGTACTCGAAAGATATGTTGGACCAACTTATTCTGAACCAAGCACTATTTCACGTTATGAGGAAAATGCGGATCATCCGTTTAACAAGGCAGATAATTGGCAAGAAATTCCTTATAAGGCATCTAGCGCAATCGAGGCTGGTAAACCAATCGAATTTACCTTTGATCCAATACAGACAACCGCTATTCGCGCACGTATGACTCGCAAATCAACCACTAATGGCCTCGCAATGGTTGAGTTTAGTGCTTATTCTCCAGCTAAAGCAAGTGATTCAAAAACACCTGCAGTGACTATTTCAGTTGCTGGAAAAGCATTGGAAAACTTTGATCCTACTGTTTCAGAATATCGATTGACTTCAAATGGAGCGAAACCAAAAGTGACTGTCCAAACAAGTGGTCATGCTGTAGCGACTGTCGTTGAGTCAAGCCAAGACAATCTTCCAACACTTGTTCGACTTCTTGCTAAAGATGGTAGTCTCGTTAAAGAATATCGTCTATACTTCCAAGCTGGTTCTGAAGCTAGTCATGCAGTAGATGATCAAGCTCTTGTCTTAGATCGTCCAAGTCTGGAAGTTGAGAAATCTGTCATTCCATTTAAGGAAATTATTCGTGAGAATAGTGATTTAGCTAAAGATGAACGTCGTATCGTATCAGAAGGCAAAAATGGAGAAAAAGTAGACTATGTCGAAGTTTTAGGAACAAGTCGTAAAATTGTTCACACTGAAACAAGTGATGCAAAAGATCAAATTGTTGAAGTAGGAGTAAAAGCACTTGTTACAAGTAGCAAGGGTGATGAGCCGGCTCCTGTTCTTGAAATTCCAGAATACACAGCCCCTATTGGAACTGTAGGTGAGGATCCTGCCCCAGTAGTAGAAGTCCCAGAATATAGCGGCTTTATCGGTACTGCAGGTGACCAAGCAGCCCCAATCGTTGAAGTTCCAGAGTTCAAGGGTGGAGTTAATTGGGTCGAAGCCGCTAAAAATGAAGTTCCAGAGTTCAAGGGCGGAGCTAATTGGGTTGAAGCTGCTAAAAATGAAGTGCCTGAATTCAAGGGTGGAGTCAATGCTGTGCAAGCAGATAAGAACGAGCTCCCAGAATACACAGGTCCTTTAGGTACCTCAGGGAATCAAGCAGCTCCAACAATCGACAAACCTGTTGCCGATATTCGAGGTTTATCTGATAAACCTTCAGAAACTCAGGCTTCTGCTAAACAGACCCAGGGTTCACAAGTCCTTGAAAATACTTCAGGGAAAGCAGACTCAGCAAGACTTCCAGAAACTGGTGAAAGTCAATCTGATACAGCAATTTTCCTAGCAGGTCTCAGTCTAGCCTTATCAGCAGCATTCCTAAATGGGAAACGCAAGGAAGAATAATGACTCATAACTCATTATTCTTAAAAGGCTAATCATTATGAAAAAAGGAGAAGACTATATAGTCTTCTCCTTTATTAATTGGGTAGTGAGGTGTATAATGAAAGTAAGAGAATGTGAGGAGAAGGACCATGATTGTAAAAGTTTGTAATGCAGATTTTAGTCTCCAGTGGGATGGGATATATCAATTTGCTCTTGAAAACTATCCTAAGATTAAAGAATGGGAATTGGAGAAGCTAGCAAAGTTTATTGCTTACGAACAGGACCATCATCGTCAGACCATTGTGGAATGTGAGAATCATGAATTAAATATACAAATTCATGATTATTTGCAAGACCATAGCTATTTTCCTCCCTACAGACCAAGTCATCGCCTTGTAGCTTCTACCTATGATATCCAGAGGAAGTTGGTTACTTCCAATTATTGTAGTCATACTTGTACAGTTGAGGCGGCTCAGGATATTTTTCAGACTGGAAAAATCATGTCGGCGGTAAAAGTATTTGGTAAAAGTGGGGCTGAGCTAGTTACAGATAGTCGTAATGCAGCTTCTGATCCAGCAGACTATTTTGACTATATCATGTTCGGATGGTCTAATACGACTTCGGGTTACCGACTCGCTATGGAGCGTTTGTTAGGACGTGCACCGTCTGAGGAGGAATTGCAAGAAAAGTTCATTCCTGGAGTTAGTTTTCATTTTCTTTATGAAGAATTGATTCAAGCACCAGGTTATATATTTGATGGCTATCATGTTGCGAAGGTAAAAGATAGTTTAGATTTGGATACCTTTCTTCATTTGTGTGTTATTCCTTCAAAAGATAAGGCTTGTTTTGAAGGTTTAATTCCTTATCAATTACAAGATAGAGTGATTTACCTAGACTATGAGGGAGAAGGGTTACAGGCTTGGAATACTAAGGTTAATCAAGTACTACATGGTACGGATAAGTTGAAGGAGTAGTGTATGAAAGTCATTGATCAAGCTCTACTGAAAAAAGTAATCATCGAGCGTCCTCGTTCTAGTCATAAGGGAGACTATGGTCGTCTTCTCTTGATTGGGGGAACGTATCCTTATGGTGGAGCGATTATTATGGCTGCCTTAGGGGCTGTTAAAAGTGGCGCAGGCTTGGTGACAGTAGCAACGGATAAAGAAAATATTCCAGCTCTGCATAGTCATCTTCCTGAGGCTATGGCTTTTGACATCGATGATAAACAATTACTGGAGCAACAGTTGCAGAAGGCTAGTATTGTCTTAGTTGGACCTGGACTAGTAGATGATGGGCGTGGAGAAGAGCTTCTCCAAACAGTGTTTTTTCATTTAAAGCAAAATCAGATCCTCATACTGGATGGTGGTGCCCTATCCATTTTAGCGAAGACGAGAATGAAATTTCCTAAAGCCCATCTTGTCTTAACTCCTCATCAAAGGGAATGGCAAGCCTTGTCAGGTTTAGATTTGGCTTCTCAAGGAGTTGAGGAAACAGGAGAGGCTTTGACGATATTTCCTTTAGGGACGATTTTAGTCCAAAAAGGTCCTGCGACTCGAATCTGGCAAGCTGGTCAAGTTGATTGTTATCAGCTGAGTGTTGGTGGCCCCTATCAGGCAACTGGAGGAATGGGTGATACTTTGGCGGGAATGATTGCTGGTTTTGCAGGGCAATTTCCACAAGTTAGTCTCTATGAAAGGGTGACGGTAGCAACATATCTGCACTCAGCAATTGCTCAAGAATTAGCTGAGGACAACTTTGTCGTTCTACCAACCACGATTAGTCAACATATTCCTGCATTCATGAAAAAAATACAAAAAGACACCTGAGTTTTTCAGGTGTCTTTTGATGATTAGAAGAGGCCTTTGACCTTATCTACAAGACCGTCAAGGCCTTCTGATCCTGAGACCAAAGCCTGTGCTTGGCTAAGGTACTCACCGAGTTGATCCTTGTTTTCTTCAACAAATGTTTTTGCTGCAGAAAAATCTTTGTTCTCAATGAGTTCTTTTACTTGATTAAACAAATCTAATGGGTTCATGAGTTCGCTCCTTTTCTACAAATCTATTCAATCATTTTTTTTCAAATCTTACAAGAAACTTGACTCTTCAAATGAAGTTCATGGGTGTCAAATGGTTCAAATTTTGATATAATTTTTAGTGATGAATTTTAGAAATGATCGGTACGTAGTTGTAGATTTAGAAGCAACAAGTACTGGAAGTAAGGCAAAAATCATCCAAGTGGGAATTGTAGTCATTGAAGATGGTGAGATTGTTGAGCAGTATGCTACTGATGTCAACCCTCATGAACACTTGGATTCTCATATAAAAGAACTAACGGGTTTGACTGATAAACGTTTGGCAAAGGCTCCAGAGTTTTCTCAGGTAGCTGGAAAGATTTTTGAACTGGTCAAAGACGGTATTTTTGTTGCGCACAATGTTCAATTCGATGCTAATTTGTTGGCAGAATTCCTCTTTTTTGAGGGTTATGAATTGCGTACGCCTCGTATCGATACAGTGGAGTTAGCTCAAGTATTTTACCCTCAACTTGAGAAGTATAATCTCGGCATTCTTTGCCAAGAGTTGGGGATTCCTCTAGAGCAAGCCCATTCAGCCCTATCTGATGCCCAAGCAACAGCAGAACTCTTTCTTTGTATGAGACAAAAGATGTTTGAACTGCCAAAAGGGTTGTTGGAGCGCTTATTGAGTTTATCAGACAGCTTACTCTATGAATCTTACCTAGTCATCGAGGAAGTTTATCAGAAACAGTCCCTCCTCGTTGAGCACGATTTGGTAGAAGTGCAAGGTTTATTCTTAAGAAAAGAAAAATCAGCTCTTTCTCCGCGAAAACTATCTAAAGATTTCCAGACTAACATTGCCTTGTTGGGTTTGGAGGAAAGAAGCCGACAAGAAGAATTTGCTCAAAAGGTCCAAGAGTTTTTACAAGAGGAAACAATTTCTTTTATTCAGGCTCAAACGGGGATCGGAAAAACCTACGGCTATCTCCTGCCAGCCTTGTCACTTGAAAACGAAGGGGGAATCCTACTTAGTGTTCCGACTAAAATCCTTCAAAATCAGGTAATGCAAGAGGAGGCTAAAAGACTAGAAGAGATTTTCCACATTTCTACTCATAGTCTCAAAGGACCACAGAATTACTTGAAGTTAGATGCCTTTCATGCAGCACTAGAGGAAGAAGAGTCCAATCGTTTGTATACGCGTTTCAAGATGCAACTCCTAGTTTGGCTGACTGAGACTGATACTGGAGACTTAGATGAAATTGGTCAGCTTTATCGCTATCAGCAATTTTTACCAAACTTGGTTCATGATGGAAATCTTCACAAAGATTCTCTCTTTTGGCTAGAGGATTTTTGGAGACGTGGTCAGGAAAAAGCGCGTTCTTGTAAGTTGCTAGTGACAAATCATGCTTACCTCCTTACTCGACTTGAAGATGATCCGAGTCTTTTAGAGGGACGTCTCTTGATTTTGGATGAAGCCCAGAAAATCTTGTTGACCTTGGAAAATCTTTCTCGAAAATCTTATTTGCTAACGGATTTGCTAGATCAACTAGACCAAGCTCTATCAAGGGAAGAAGGCATGCTTGAAAGACGCTTGCTAGAGAGTATTCGTTTTGAGCTTTCTTATCTGCTGGAGCAGTTTCTATCTGGCAAACGGAAGATGTGTCCAGCTAGTAGCATTGACAAGCTCCGACAAGATTTTTCTGAGTTGAATTTACCAGAATTTAAAGACTATCAGAGATTTTTCTCGTCTGAAGGAGAATTTTGGTTATCAGTTTCAGAACTCTCTAGTAAAAAAATCGAGATTACTTCTAGTCGCGATCAACGTTTGCTATTTTCTCAGATATTTCCAGAATCCTGCCAGCTTCTCGGAATCTCTGCAACCCTAGAAATTAGTAGCAGAGTTTCTTTGCCAGAATTGTTAGGATTCCCGCAAGCAAACATTTATTACCTAGATGAACAATTTCAGGAAAATCAGGAAATTTTGTTGGTGAATGATTTTCCGTTGGTGACAGAAATTTCATCTGAGGAATATGCACAAGCAATTGTAGAAGTTCTAGAAGAATTATTCCAGTTTGAAGAACCCATTCTAGTCTTGTTTACTGCGAAAGATTTATTATTGCAGGTATCTGATACTTTAAGAATTCCCCATCTAGCCCAGTACAAGCATGGGGAACCAGCTCAATTAAAAAAACGTTTTGAAAGAGGCGAGCGTGAGCTTTTGCTTGGTGCGGGAAGTTTTTGGGAAGGTGTCGATTTTTCAAGACATCCGCGGGTTATTGAAGTGGTGACTCGTCTACCTTTCCAAAATCCAGAAGATCCTTTTACTAAAAAGATGAACCAAGAGCTCCGCCTTGAAGGGAAAAATCCTTTTTACGATTATCAGCTTCCTATGGCCATTATTCGCCTCAAGCAAGCGATTGGAAGAACCATGCGTCGAGTGGGGCAACGCTCTGCAGTTCTGATTCTAGATAGCCGCATGGCAAGTAAACGTTATGGTAAGCAAATCAGCAAGGCTTTGGCTCGAAGCAATCGCGTTAGAGTCATTAGCAGAGAGCAAATTTATATCAATGTTCAAGATTTTTTACATAAACAACGAAATGAATACCAGAAAGAATGAAGGAGACCGTTATGAAACGTTCATTCGACTCTAGGGTCGATTATAGTTTAATATTACCAGTGTTTTGTTTATTGGTGATTGGAGTTGTAGCTATTTATATAGCAGTTAGTCATGACTACCCAAATAATGTTTGGCCCATACTTGGACAACAACTGGCTTGGATATCGCTAGGGATTGTTTTTAGTTTCATAGTCATGTTTTTTAACACAAAGTTTCTCTGGCAGTCCACACCTTATTTATATGGACTCGGTCTAGCCTTGATGGTCTTGCCTTTGGTCTTCTACAACCCGAGTTTAGTAGCAGCAACAGGTGCTAAAAACTGGGTATCAATCGGTGGTTATACACTTTTTCAACCATCCGAATTCATGAAGATATCCTATATTTTGATGCTGGCATACGTTATCGTAACCTTTACCAAGAAACATAAAGACAAAGAACGAACTATTGGCTTAGATTTCCTTTTGATTCTTTGGATGATCGTTTTCACGATTCCAGTTTTAGTGTTACTAGCCTTACAAAGTGACCTTGGAACGGCAATGGTTTTTGTTGCGATCTTTGCAGGTCTTGTCTTGTTGTCAGGTGTTTCTTGGAAGATTATCATTCCAGTCTTTGTAACAGTTGTATCAGCCATTACAGGATTTTTAGCCATCTTCATTACAAAGGATGGGCGTGCCTTTATGCATCAAATTGGGATGCCGACATATCAGATTAACCGTATCCTTGCTTGGCTCAATCCCTTTGATTATGCCCAAACGACTACCTATCAACAGGCGCAGGGTCAAATTGCGATTGGTAGCGGTGGAATTTTTGGTCAAGGCTTTAATGTGTCTAATCTCCTTATTCCAGTCCGCGAGAGTGATATGATTTTCACAGTAATTGCGGAAGATTTTGGATTTATTGGTTCAGTTGTTGTGGTTGCACTCTATCTACTCCTCATCTATCGTATGTTAAAGATAACCCTCAAATCTAACAATCAATTTTATACCTACATCTCAACTGGATTTATCATGATGCTCTTGTTCCATATCTTTGAAAATATTGGTGCGGTTACTGGTCTTCTGCCTCTGACAGGGATTCCTTTGCCCTTTATTTCCCAAGGGGGATCCGCTATTATCAGTAATCTAATTGGTGTCGGTTTGCTTTTATCGATGAGCTACCAAACCCATTTGGCTGATGAAAAGAGTGGTCGAACAAGATTCAAACGTAAAAAAGTTGTACTGAAGAAAGTGAAATAAGGAGGTCGCTATGCCTAAAGTTGCAGTTATCCTAGCAAATGGCTTTGAAGAAATTGAAGCCTTGACTGTCGTAGACGTCTTGCGACGCGCAAATATCACCTGCCATATGGTAGGATTTGAAGATACAGTGACAGGTTCACATGCCATTCAAGTTCAAGCTGATCGAGTGTTTGATGGTAATTTATCAGAGTATGACATGATTGTCCTTCCAGGAGGTATGCCTGGTGCTGCCCACTTGCGGGACAATGAACAATTAATCACCGAACTTCAAAAATTTGATACAATCGGTAAAAAGGTTGCAGCCATTTGTGCGGCTCCAATTGCATTGAAACAGGCAGGTCTACTAGAAGGTAGAAACTTCACCTGCTATGATGGAGTTCAAGAACAAATTGCTGACGGTCACTACCACAAAGAAACAGTAGTCGTAGATGGAAATATCATTACGAGCCGTGGGCCAGCAACAGCTTTAGCCTTTGCTTACTACCTGGTTGAAACACTGGGCGGAGATGCTGAGTCTCTAAGAAATGGCATGCTCTACACAGACCTATTTGAAAAATAATGAACAAACTGAGGAGAATCTTTCTTGATGGAGAAGATTCTTCTCTTTTTTAATGGCAAAAACCAAGGTAAACATCGCTTTTTTTATAAAAAAATGGTATAATGAAGGGTATGAAATATCACGATTACATCTGGGATTTAGGTGGAACCCTGCTTGATAATTATGAAACTTCTACAGCAGCTTTTGTAGAAACATTAGCAGAGTTCGGGATTGAGCAGGAACACGATAGTGTTTACGAAGCTTTGAAGGTTTCGACTGCCTTTGCTATCGAAAAGTATGCTCCAGGTATTGAAAACTTTCTTGAAAAATATAAGGAAAATGAAGCCCGAGAGCTTGAACATCCAGTTTTGTTTGATGGGATTCCTACTCTTTTAGAGAATATTTCGGACCAAGGTGGCCGTAACTTCTTAGTTTCTCATCGAAACGATCAGGTATTGGAGATTCTAGCGAAAACTGAGATAGCTCCCTACTTTACAGAAGTAGTGACGGCTAGTTCAGGTTTTAAACGCAAGCCTGATCCTGAATCGATGATTTATTTACGTGATAAGTATCATATAACGTCAGGTCTAGTCATTGGTGACCGTGCCATTGATGTAGAAGCAGGCCATGCTGCAGGCTTAGATGCCTATCTCTTTGAGAACGTTGTAGCGTTAAAACAAGCAATAGACATGTAAGAAAAAGGGGAAACATGACAGAAGATATTAAAAACCAACAGGCACAAGATTATGATGCTAGTCAAATTCAAGTTTTGGAAGGTCTGGAAGCTGTTCGTATGCGTCCAGGTATGTACATCGGTTCAACTTCGAAAGAGGGTCTTCACCACCTAGTCTGGGAAATCGTAGATAACTCTATCGACGAAGCCTTGGCTGGATTCGCTAGTCATATCGAGGTCTTTATTGAGCCAGATGATTCGATTACAGTTATTGACGATGGTCGTGGGATTCCTGTTGATATCCAAGAAAAAACAGGACGACCTGCCGTTGAAACAGTCTTTACTGTTCTTCACGCCGGAGGGAAATTCGGAGGTGGCGGCTACAAGGTGTCAGGTGGATTGCACGGTGTGGGCTCATCCGTTGTAAATGCTCTTTCAACACAGTTGGATGTTCGCGTTCATAAAAATGGAAAGATTCATTACCAAGAATACCGTCGTGGACATGTTGTTGCAGATCTTGAGGTGATTGGAGAAACAGATAAAACAGGAACAATCGTTCACTTTACTCCAGACCCAGAAATTTTTACTGAGACAACGACATTTGATTTTGACAAATTAAATAAACGGATTCAAGAGTTAGCCTTTTTGAACCGCGGTCTTCAAATTTCTATTACTGACAAACGTGAAGGACTTGAACAAACCAAGCATTATCACTACGAAGGTGGGATTGCGAGCTACGTTGAGTACATCAACGAAAACAAGGATGTTATCTTTGATACACCAATCTACACAGATGGTGAAATGGATGATATTACAGTGGAAGTTGCGATGCAGTACACAACGGGTTACCACGAGAATGTCATGAGTTTCGCCAACAATATTCATACTCATGAAGGTGGAACACATGAGCAAGGTTTCCGTACAGCCTTAACTCGTGTTATTAATGACTATGCTCGTAAAAACAAACTTCTAAAAGATAACGAAGATAACTTAACAGGTGAGGATGTCCGTGAAGGATTGACAGCCGTTATCTCTGTGAAGCATCCAAACCCTCAGTTTGAAGGACAAACTAAGACCAAACTTGGAAATAGTGAAGTTGTGAAGATTACCAATCGCCTCTTCAGTGATGCATTTTCTGACTTCCTCTTGGAAAATCCACAGATTGCTAAGCGCATCGTCGAAAAAGGGATTTTGGCTGCCAAAGCGCGTGTTGCTGCCAAGCGTGCGCGTGAAGTTACACGTAAGAAATCTGGTTTAGAAATTTCAAACCTTCCAGGAAAATTAGCGGACTGTTCATCAAACAATCCAGCTGAAACTGAACTTTTTATCGTCGAAGGAGACTCTGCAGGAGGTTCTGCAAAATCAGGACGCAATCGTGAGTTCCAAGCCATCTTACCAATTCGTGGTAAAATCCTTAACGTTGAAAAAGCGAGCATGGATAAGATTTTAGCTAATGAGGAGATTCGCAGTCTTTTCACAGCTATGGGAACAGGATTTGGCGCTGAGTTCGATGTTAGCAAAGCTCGCTATCAAAAACTGGTGATCATGACAGATGCCGATGTCGATGGAGCCCATATTCGTACTCTCTTGTTAACTCTGATTTATCGTTATATGAAACCCGTTCTAGAGGCAGGTTATGTTTATATCGCTCAGCCACCAATTTACGGTGTTAAAGTCGGTAGTGAGATTAAAGAATATATTCAACCTGGTGCAGACCAAGAAACTCGCCTACAAGAAGCTTTGGCTCGCTACAGCGAAGGTCGTTCAAAACCAACCATTCAACGTTATAAAGGTCTTGGAGAAATGGATGACCACCAACTTTGGGAAACTACTATGAATCCTGAACATCGCCTTATGGCCCGTGTATCAGTAGATGACGCTGCAGAAGCAGATAAGATTTTTGATATGCTCATGGGTGATCGAGTAGAACCACGTCGAGAATTTATCGAAGAAAACGCTGTTTACAGTACTCTTGACGTATAAAAAAATTGGGAAATAGTTCCCAAGGTTTGAAAAATATGATATAATCATTACAATTGTGTCATGTATAAAAGGAGTTTGATATGTCAAATAATCAGTTGATTATTACTTTGATTGGAATTGCAGTCCTGCTTCTTATTGCTTTTGCAGTAGCAATTTTGCTACGTAAACGAAATGAGAGTAGACTTGCAGCTTTAGAAGAAAGAAAAGAAGAACTATATAACCTTCCTGTTAATGATGAGGTAGAGGTTGTAAAAAACATGCATCTGATCGGTCAAAGTCAGATTGCTTTTAGAGAATGGAACCAAAAATGGGTAGATTTGTCTCTTAACTCTTTTGCAGATATCGAGAATAACCTCTTTGAAGCTGAAGGATACAATAACTCATTCCGTTTCTTGAAAGCTAAGCACCAGATTGATCAAATTGAAAGTCAAATCCAACTTGTTGAAGAGGATATTGCAGCAATTCGTAATGCCTTGTCTGAGTTAGAAAAACAAGAGTCAAAAAATAGTGGACGTGTTCTGCATGCCCTAGATTTATTTGAGAAACTACAAAACACTGTAGCTGAAGATCCTGAAAAATATGGTCAAGCTCTTCCAGAAATTGAAAAACAATTGGAGAACATCCAATCTGAGTTTTCTCAATTTGTAACCTTGAATTCATCGGGAGATCCGGTTGAAGCAGCAGGCATTTTAGATAACGCTGAAAATCATATTTTAGCTTTGACACATATCGTTGAAAGAATTCCAGCGATTGTCACTAAGCTTACTACTGAATTGCCAGAACAACTTGAAGATTTAGAAGCTGGTTACCGCAAACTTTTAGATGAAAACTACCATTTTGTAGAAACTGATATCGAATCTCGTCTTCAACTTCTCTATGAAGCCTTGAAGAATAATCACGAAAATATCCGTACATTGGAGTTGGATAATGCAGAGTATGAAAATACTCAAATCCAAGAAGAAATCAATGCACTTTATGATATTTTCACTCGTGAAATTGCAGCCCATAAAGCTTTTGAGAAATTGGTAACTACCCTTCCTACCTATCTTAAACACTTGAAAGAAAACAATCAGGTACTAGTTAAAGATATCGAACGTCTTGGGAAAACCTATTTGATTTCAGAAAGCGATGTGAATCGAGTTCGTCGTCTTCAAGCTGATATCTCAGCCTTGAATGCTACTATTGAAGAAATGAATAATGCAGAGTCAGAAGTTTCAGAAGCATATTCTGTCTTACAAGAACGTTTGGAAAATCTCCAATCTACATTAAAAGATATTGAAGATGACCAAATCGGTGTTAGTGAGCGTCTCGTTCAAATTGAAAAAGATGACATCAATGCTCGTCAAAAAGCAAATGTATATGTCAACCGTCTGCATACGATTAAACGCTACATGGAGAAGAGAAATCTTCCAGGAATTCCTCAAAAATTCTTGAAACTCTTCTTTGATGCAAGTCACAGTACAGAAGACTTGATGGCTGAGTTGGAACAAGCGCAAGTGAATATCGAATCTGTGAATCGCATCCTTGAGATTGCGACAAATGATATGAATATGTTGGAAGAAGAAACATACAGTATTGTTCAAAATGCAACATTGACGGAACAATTGCTTCAATATTCGAACCGTTACAGATCATTTGATGATCGTATTCAACAAGCTTTCCAAGAAGCTTTGAATATCTTTGAAACAACATTTGATTACCAAGCATCTTTCGAAAAAATCTCTCAAGCATTAGAAGTTGCTGAGCCTGGTGTTACCAATCGCTTCGTTACTTCTTATGAAAAAACAAGAGAAAGTATCCGTTTCTAATTTATAAAAGAATCCTAGATTTTCCTAGGATTCTTTTACTTTTCTTTACCTATTTTAAATATTTCCATGCCATGTTTTCATTGAAATTATAGTTTATATTTGATATGATATGACTATGACAAGAAATAGAAAAAGACGTAAAACAGTTGAAGACAAGAAGCAAAGAAATTTATGGATAATAGTGGCTTTGCTTTTTTTTACAATGGTGGCTTTGCAAGGCATCATAACTTATAAGGTAACAAATAAAAAAGTTTTTGAGGAAAAAATTGAAGCACTGAAAAAGGAAAAAGATGATTCCTATTCACAAGGAAGTCGGAAAGATCATTTTCGTAAGGGGCAGGCAGAAATCATCACCTACTATCCTATGACGGGGGACAAGGTCATTACCTCTGTTCAGGATATCATTGTAAAAGATATTACGGATAAGGTAGAAGATAAAGAACATTTGATTTTTTACTACTCTGAAAAAGATTCTTCCTCTATCAAAGGTGTGGAGAGCCATCTTGTAAAAAAACAGGCCTATGATTTGAGTGATTCTACTGTTGTGGAATTAGAAAATACATCGTTAGATCAGCTTTATCTTAAGGAAGA
Organism: Streptococcus sp. CF8_St5-17; assembly: GCF_024295665.1. NCBI lineage: Bacteria > Bacillati > Bacillota > Bacilli > Lactobacillales > Streptococcaceae > Streptococcus > Streptococcus sp. CF8_St5-17. Next base: position 56,496 of record NZ_JANCOU010000005.1, on the reverse strand, counting down.
TGGGACCCTGTTTACATTAGATCAGCTCTTTACAGATGCTAGCAAAGCTAAGGAAAAGTTTCTTGAGGATATCAAGTCAACACTTCTTGATAAAAAGATTGAGCAAACACTTGTTGATCAAGTAATAGCCGATTTTACAGCTAGCGATTTATCATCTTGGAAGTTTGCATACAAAGATAGTCAATTGGTTCTTTATCCAATCAAAGTAACCAATAATGTAGAAGAAATAGCTTTGCCTATTTCAGACTTCTTTGATGTTATCCAATCGTCCTATCTAACTGAAAAGGATGCAGAACTTTATAAGAAAGCTCAGGCTGAGAAAAATAAAAAAGTAGTAGCTCTTACCTTTGATGATGGACCGGATGGAAATACAACTCCACAAGCTTTAGATATTCTAGCCAAGTACAAGATCAAAGCAACCTTCTTTGTACAAGGAAAAAATATTGCAGGCAATGAGTCGATTCTTAAACGTATGCAGTCTGAAGGTCATGAAGTTGGAAACCATAGTTGGAATCACCCGGTTTTAACAAAACTGTCATTGGAAGACGCTAAGAAACAGCTTACAGATACCGAAGATGCTATTACAAAAGTTCTTGGCAAAAGCTCTAAATTGATGCGTCCACCATACGGTGCAATCTCAGATGATATTCGTAATAGCCTTGATTTAAGCTTTATCATGTGGGATGTGGATAGTTTGGATTGGAAGAGTAAAAATGAAGCTGCGATTTTGACAGAAATTCAGCGTCAAGCGACAAATGGATCTATCATCCTCATGCATGATATCCATCAAACATCCGTTAACTCATTGCCAAAAGTTATTGAGTATCTGCAAGGACAAGGATATAGCTTTGTTACAGTATCTGAATTGCTAGGTAACCATGTGAAACCACATGAGATTTACTATTCACGGAATCAGTAGAGTCAATACCTAAGGATGTGACTTGAATCAAAATTCCATCAAGAAAAAATAAAAAAGATAAATTTTTATCTTGACAAGTAGGGGAAAACTTGATATTATATACAAGATGAGAAAAGCAGAAGTGAGAACTTCTCGCCTTGCGACTAACGTTGTCTGGCCCCTACAGATCAAGTTTCAGGAATGAAATATAATCATGTAGTGCGGATTTGCGTTAGCAAGTCCGCTCTTGTTTTTCTCTAAAATAAAAAAAGAGGTGAAAACCATAGCAAAGCAAGACTTATTCATCAATGATGAAATTCGTGTACGCGAAGTTCGCTTAATCGGTCTTGAAGGTGAGCAATTGGGTATCAAACCACTAAGCGAAGCGCAAGCACTTGCGGATGAAGCTAACGTGGACTTGGTTCTCATTCAGCCTCAAGCTAAACCTCCTGTTGCGAAAATTATGGACTACGGTAAGTTCAAATTTGAGTACCAGAAGAAACAAAAAGAGCAACGCAAAAAACAAAGCGTTGTGACCGTGAAAGAAGTTCGTTTGAGCCCAGTTATCGACAAGGGTGACTTCGAAACTAAACTTCGCAATGCTCGTAAGTTCCTTGAAAAAGGAAACAAAGTAAAGGTATCTATTCGCTTTAAGGGACGTATGATTACCCATAAAGAGATTGGTGCAAAAGTTTTAGCAGACTTCGCTGAAGCAACTCAAGATATTGCTATCATCGAACAACGTGCTAAAATGGATGGTCGTCAAATGTTCATGCAGTTGGCACCAGCAACTGACAAGAAATAATCTGTCAGAAAGTTAAAAAAAGGAGAAAAAATCATGCCAAAACAAAAAACACACCGCGCATCAGCTAAACGTTTCAAACGTACAGGTTCTGGTGGACTTAAACGTTTCCGTGCTTATACATCTCACCGTTTCCACGGAAAAACTAAAAAACAACGTCGTCATCTTCGTAAAGCATCTATGGTGCATGCAGGAGATTTCAAACGTATCAAAGCAATGCTTACTCGCTTGAAATAATCGCGTATTTGTAAGTAAACAATTCTAGGAAATATTTGGAGGAAATATAAATGGCACGTGTTAAAGGTGGCGTTGTATCACGCAAACGTCGTAAACGTATTCTTAAATTAGCTAAAGGTTACTATGGAGCTAAACATATCTTGTTCCGTACTGCAAAAGAACAAGTAATGAACTCTTACTACTATGCATACCGTGACCGTCGTCAAAAGAAACGTGACTTCCGCAAATTGTGGATCACACGTATCAATGCGGCAGCTCGTTTGAACGGACTTTCATACTCACAATTGATGCATGGTTTGAAATTGGCTGAGATCGAAGTTAACCGTAAAATGCTTGCTGACTTGGCTGTTAACGATGCAGCAGCTTTCACAGCTCTTGCAGACGCAGCTAAAGCAAAACTTGGTAAATAATTATTCATAAGACTGGGAAGATTTTCTCAGTCTTTTTTTCTTGCTGATTTCATGCTATAATGAAAATAATCGTAACTATTACGAGGAGAAATAGAGGATACAAAGGTGATACACAATCGACTAGCATGGGATGAGTATCTTGCAGCACAGGCTTTATTGATTTCGAATCGGGTAACCTGTAATCGTGCTAATGTGGGGGCTGTTCTTGTTAAGGATAACAAGGTCATCGCAACCGGGTATAATGGATTCGTTTCTGGGACAGATCATTTTTTAGAGTATGGTTGCCTCATGGTCGAGGGACACTGTGTCCGGACGATTCATACGGAAGTAAATGCTATTTCAAGAATATCATGAATGAAACACATGAATATCGTGGAAATAGTAGTAAAATTTTGTATAATTGTTTTAAAGAGACCGTGAAAATTAAGATAAAGGTTGGGTGAGAGTCATGACAGATCAACAAAAAAATCCTGAAGTAGATAAAGAAAAAGAGGCATTTGTTTCAGATGAAAGTCTTTTTCAGAACGATGAAATGAAGTCAGAAAAGAGAGTCGGAAATTCTGTAATCCTTTCTATTGCTTTGTTCTTAGCCATTGCTTATATAGTTTTACTTTTATTTGCTCTCTTTGCAATGGGAGCGTGGATTGGTGGCTTTTTGTACTTTTTGGGAATCCATATTATTAGCTTTGTGATAGCAACTATCCTGCTTTGGAATGGAATGGTGAATAGCAATAAAGCAACTCTTTATATCGCAGCAGCTATTTATTTTTTTTCATTTATTGCTGCGGGTGATCCGGATTGGGTGATTAATCATATACCACCGCTTGTGGAAGCGATACTGGTATTTATTGGAACTATATTATTTAAAAATGGAGAGTGATGATAGTAAGTATTGATTTAGGAACGACTAACTCTTTGGTTGGCGTTTATCAAGATGGTCAAGTAAAACTGATTCCAAATGCATTTGGAGAATATTTAACGCCATCTGTTGTTCCGCTTGGACTCATCTCTTGTTTATTATTTATAAGCATTTTTTCTATTGTCGATGGTTTCCATGTGCATCACGGTTTGAGAGTGGCTGTTTCTTTAAACAAGTTGGTTCCACTGGGGCTGTTTCTATCAGCTGGCTTTCTAGTTGCTTTGGCTACCGAAAATGAACTGAGTTTTAGTTTAGTCTTAAACTATCTTTATATTCTAATTTCTGTTATTGCTGTGATTTTCTATACAAAACTGAAATCAGGTTTTCCATCTTCAGTTATAAAAGTTTTCCTTCCAGCCTTGTTAGGGATTCTTGTGTTTTATCTAGTTCCTTATATCCATGTTCGGCTAGCTTTCTTTGATGCTGTTATTCTCAGTGGAGATACATTTAAGATAACGCTGATTTTATTCTTAAATGCCATTGCCTTATCTTATTTCACAAAGGAGCAAAGTTCAAGCGCTGCGGTAATGAAAATTCATATGTTGTATGGTGTCCAGATTTTTATTTTCCTCCGACGTCTATTGATTATCTTGATTGGTCCGGTAACGGATCTACTTGGTAAGCGAATGGAAGTGGATGTTCTCTTGATGAACAATGAGTTTGCATTTTATTTTCTAGAATGGCTCTTCATCCTTATCCTACTTTTGGTTATGCGAAATATTCGTAAGGAAAATCGTGAAAGTATTGATTGAGACTGAAATACAGAGTAGAGACTATCGTTCTAGTTTCTAGTAAATTTTTCTAATTAAGGGTATAATGGAATTAGTAAAAAGAAAGAGGTAATGATATGGCTTCAAAAATGTTACATACTTGCTTGCGAGTAGAAAATCTTGAAAAATCAATTGCTTTTTACCAAGATGCTTTTGGATTTAAGGAATTGCGTCGTAAGGATTTTCCAGACTATGCTTTTACGATTGTTTATCTAGGTCTTGACGGTGATGATTATGAATTGGAGTTGACTTACAATTATGATCATGGGCCTTATGTTGTGGGTGACGGCTTTGCTCACATCGCTCTAAGTACACCTGACCTTGAAGCTCTTCACAAAGAACATAGCGAAAAAGGTTATGAAGTAACGGAACCTAAAGGGCTTCCAGGTGCTCAACCAAACTATTACTTTATCAAAGATCCAGATGGATACAAGGTAGAAGTGATTCGTGAAAAATAATAAAAACTCCTCATTTGTCAAATTGAGTTAGACAATTTCACCTGACTCAGAAAAACCTGATACGGAGTAGTGTAGGTCATTTATGTTAGTCTCAGACAAATGTGAGCGTTTGTCTGAGACTAACATAGATGGCTTTTTTCTATCTAGCTTAATTTGATAATTTGGGATATAATAAAAATAATTAAACAAATTAGTGGGAGAAAAAGATGTCAGACCAAAATCCAAATGTAGAGCTAAACAAAGAAGAAGATAAACTAATTGTAGAAAATAATTCGGTGGAAGATATGAAGAATGGTCCAAAAGCAGTCAAGAAACCCTCGGCTCTTCTATCTTTCTCATTTTATTTGGCACTTACCTATATTCTTCTATTTTTAACTCTTGCTTTATTTACTGCTCCATGGGGAATTGTATTCTTGATTTTTCTAGGTCCTAATTTAATTGCTTACGCTGTAGCAACTGTTTTAACACAGATAGGAATCAAGAAAGTAAATAAAACTGTCTTGTATACAAGTGCAGGATTTTATTTGCTTTCAGGACTTTTAGCATTCGACCCGGATTGGCAGATTTTTAGAATTTTTCCTTTTCTCTCCCTAGCTCTAGTTTTAATCGGGATATTTTTAACGAAAGATACAAGTAACTAAGTTAAAAAAGCTAGGCGCAACTCTTCTTCGAACTTATTTCATATCATAAAACCATAGCTTTTAAGGCTGTGGTTTTTTAGTTTAATGATTAGAAAGAAATTATGTTTCTATTTTTTAAAATGGTATAATAGAGAAAGAATAAGGGAGGTGAGAAAGAATGATTGCCCAACTGGATACCAAAACAGTCTATAGTTTCATGGAGAGCATGGTTTCGATTAAGAGATATGTCAGTCAAGGGAAGGAATATGGCTATTCATCACTTGGAATCATGGATGAAGATAATCTCTATGGAGCTTATTATTTTATCAAAGAGTGCCAAAAGCAAGGGATTCAGCCTGTATTAGGTCTTGAGATGACTGTTCATCATAAAGATGAATGGATTAATCTACGTTTTCTAGCCCTGTCAAACCGAGGTTATCAAAACCTGATGAAGCTGTCGTCTTTAAAGATGACAGGTAAAAAGGAATGGACTGATTTTTCTCCCTATCTAGAAGATATTTGTGTTATTGTTCCCTATTATTCTGCAATTGATTCCTTGGATTTAGGACATGACTACTATATCGGAGTGTATCCAGATACACCTCAGTCGAATTTTTCTCACCCCATTCTCCCACTTTATCGTGTTAATTCCTTCGAATCTGAGGATTTAGAAACGCTTCAAATGCTCAAGGCGATTAAGAAAAATGTGACCTTGCGAGAGGTTGATGTTCAATCTCAACAGGGTTTGTTTTTGCCTGCTGACCGTCTAGAACAGGTTTTTGTAGAGAAGTTTCCACAAGCACTCGAAAACCTAGCAAGATTGACCAAGGGTACTTCCTACGAGATTGATAGTAGTCTCAAACTTCCACGTTTCAATCCAGAGAGACCTGCTGTTGAAGAACTCCGGGAACGAGCTATTCAGGGTCTGAAGCAGAAAGGGTTATGGAATCAAGATTATCAGGCTCGTTTAGAAGAAGAGCTATCTGTGATTCATGATATGGGATTCGATGACTATTTCTTGGTTGTCTGGGACCTATTGCGTTTTGGTCGGTCTCAGGGATATTACATGGGAATGGGACGTGGTTCTGCAGTTGGAAGTTTAGTAGCCTACGCTCTAGATATTACAGGAATTGATCCTGTAGCAAAAAATCTCATCTTTGAACGCTTCTTGAATCGTGAACGCTATACCATGCCCGATATTGATATTGATATTCCTGATATCTATCGTCCAGAGTTTATTCGCTACGTTCGTGATCGATATGGTAGTATCCATGCTGCGCAGATTGTTACTTACTCGACCTTTGGTGCCAAGCAGGCTATCCGAGATGTTTTTAAACGGTATGGTGTTCCTGAGTATGAATTGACGGCCATTACGAAAAAAATAGCCTCTAAAGATACTCTTACGACAGCCTATGAAGGCAATCTAGGTTTTAGACAACTTATTCAGAGTAAGATGGAGTACCAAAAGGCTTTTGAAATTGCTAAGAAGATAGAAGGCTATCCACGACAGACTTCTATCCATGCAGCTGGTGTCGTTATCAGTGATAAAAATCTAACAGATTATATTCCTCTCAAGTATGGAGAGGATATGCTGATTACCCAGTATGATGCCCATGGAGTTGAAGGAAATGGCTTGCTCAAGATGGATTTCTTAGGCCTTCGAAACCTAACCTTCGCTCAAAAAATGCAGGAGCTCTTATATGAAACTCAAGGTATTTCACTAAGAATTGAAGATATTGATCTTGAAGATAAGGAAACCTTAGCCCTCTTTGCTACAGGTAAGACCAAGGGAATCTTTCAGTTTGAACAACCTGGGGCCATACGATTATTGAAACGCGTGAAACCACAAAATTTTGAAGAAGTAGTGGCGACGACTTCCTTGAACCGACCAGGTGCGAGTGACTATATCGACAACTTTGTGGCTCGAAAACATGGTAAAGAAAAGGTGACAGTTCTGGACCCTGTGCTAGAAGATATCTTAGCTCCGACTTATGGTATTATGCTCTACCAAGAGCAGGTGATGCAAGTAGCTCAGCGATATGCTGGTTTTAGCCTTGGGAAGGCCGATATTTTACGTCGTGCTATGGGGAAAAAGAACGCAGCTGAGATGCACCGAATGGAAGAAAGTTTCATCCAAGGTGCACTCGAAAAAGGACACAGCAAAGAACAGGCGCAAGAAGTTTTTGCTGTCATGGAGAAATTCGCCGGTTATGGCTTCAACCGTTCGCATGCTTATGCTTATGCGGCTTTAGCTTTTCAACTTGCTTACTTTAAGACACATTTTCCAGCCATTTTTTATCAAGTCATGCTCAATTATGCGAGTGGAGATTATATTCTCGATGCACTTGAAATGGGATTTGAACTAGTACCGCTTTCGATCAATACAATTCCATATCAGGATAAATTAAAGGATAAGACGGTTTATTTGGGTCTTAAAAGTATTAAGGGAATACCTCGCGACTTTGCTTATTGGATAATCGAGAATCGTCCTTTTAGCAGTGTTGAAGATTTTATCACACGATTACCCAAAAATTATCAAAAGATTAGCCTCTTAACCCCTTTAGTGGAAGTAGGACTTTTTGACGGATTTGATAAAAATCGTCAAAAAATCTTAACCAATCTACCAACTCTATTTATCTTTGTAGAAGAATTAGGTAGCCTCTTTGGGGATTCTAGCTATAGTTGGACAGATACAGAGGACTTTTCAAATATTGAAAAATTCCAAAAAGAGCAAGATTGGTTAGGCGTTGGAATTAGCCAACACCCATTGCTAGTTTTAGCGAAGAATCCTTTGTATCCAATCGTGAGTTTATCTGAGCTTTTCGAGGGACAGACAGCTACAGTGCTCGTTGAGATTCAGTCTATCCGAGTGATTCGAACTAAAAAAGGTGAAAACATGGCCTTTTTGAAAGTTACTGATAGTAAAACAAGTCTTGAGATCACTGTTTTTTCTGAACAGTACCGCCAATTTAAAAATCTCTTGCACGAAGGAAGTTTCTATTACCTAAATGGGAAAGTTCAGGCTAGGGACGGACGTCTTCAATTAGTTTTAAATAATTTAAAAGAGGCAGTGAGTGAGCGTTTTTGGATTCAAGTTTCCAATCATGACCACGATGCTGAAATTTATCATATTTTAGAGCAATACAAGGGACAAATTCCTGTCGTTATTCGCTATGAGGATGAACAAAAAAATGTCCTTTTGCCAGATTATTTTGTAGCAAAAGACGCAAGCTTACAAGAATCTTTAAGTCAAATGACAATGAAAACGATTTATCGTTAAAAATCAATGAAAATAAAAGAATTTTAACTTTAAATATGGTATAATCAGTTAGAATGTTAAAAGAAAAAGGAGCAAAACCAAATGAAACGTATTGCTGTTTTGACTAGTGGTGGAGACGCCCCTGGTATGAATGCTGCCATCCGCGCTGTTGTTCGTCAAGCAATCTCAGAAGGAATGGAAGTTTTCGGTATCTATGATGGATACGCTGGTATGGTTGCTGGTGAGATTTATCCTCTTGATGCTGCTTCTGTAGGAGACATCATTTCACGTGGTGGTACTTTCCTTCACTCTGCTCGTTACCCTGAGTTTGCACAACTCGAAGGTCAACTTAAAGGGATTGAGCAGTTGAAAAAACACGGTATCGAAGGTGTCGTGGTTATCGGTGGTGACGGTTCTTATCATGGAGCTATGCGCTTGACTGAGCATGGATTCCCTGCTATCGGACTTCCAGGAACAATTGATAACGATATCGTAGGTACAGACTTTACAATCGGATTTGACACTGCAGTAACAACTGCAATGGATGCAATCGATAAGATTCGTGATACATCATCAAGTCACCGTCGTACTTTCGTTGTTGAAGTAATGGGACGTAACGCAGGTGATATCGCTCTTTGGGCAGGTATCGCAACTGGTGCTGACGAAATCATCATCCCTGAGGAAGATTTCAAATTTGAAGATATCGTAGCAAGCATCAAAACTGGTTATGAACACGGTAAAAAACACAACATTATTGTTTTGGCAGAAGGTGTTATGTCAGCGGCTGAATTTGGTCAAAAACTAAAAGAAGCTGGAGATACAAGTGACCTTCGTGTCACAGAACTTGGTCACATCCAACGTGGTGGTTCACCAACTGCTCGTGACCGTGTATTGGCATCTCGTATGGGCGCACACGCTGTTAAACTTCTTAAACAAGGAATCGGTGGTGTCGCTGTCGGTATTCGTAACGAGAAAATGGTTGAAAATCCAATTCTTGGAACAGCAGAAGAAGGAGCTTTGTTTAGCTTAACAGCTGATGGTAAAATTGTCGTTAACAACCCTCACAAAGCTGATATTGAACTTTCTGACTTGAACAAGAGCTTGTCATAATCAACTTTAACTAATCTGGTAAAATGACCATTAAAGGTCGAATTATATAAAGGAGTCACAAAATCATGAACAAACGTGTAAAAATCGTTGCAACTTTGGGTCCTGCGGTAGAAATCCGTGGTGGTAAAAAATTCGGTGATGACGGATACTGGGGTGAAAAACTTGACGTTGAAGCTTCAGCTAAAAATATTGCTCAATTGATTGAAGCAGGAGCTAACACATTCCGTTTCAACTTCTCACACGGTGACCACCAAGAACAAGGTGACCGTATGGCAACTGTTAAACTTGCAGAAAAACTTGCAGGTAAAAAAGTTGGTTTCCTTCTTGACACTAAAGGTCCAGAAATCCGTACTGAATTGTTCGAAGGTGAAGCTAAAGAGTACTCATACAAAACTGGTGAAAGAATCCGTGTTGCAACTAAACAAGGAATCAAATCAACTCGTGAAGTGATTGCATTGAACGTTGCTGGTGCTCTTGATATCTATGATGACGTTGAAGTTGGTCGCCAAGTATTGGTTGACGATGGTAAACTTGGTCTTCGCGTTGTAGAAAAAGACGACGCAAATCGTGAATTCATCGTTGAAGTTGAAAACGACGGTGTTATCGCTAAACAAAAAGGTGTAAACATCCCTAACACTAAAATTCCTTTCCCAGCTCTTGCTGAACGTGATAACGCTGATATCCGCTTCGGTCTTGAACAAGGTATCAACTTTATCGCGATCTCATTCGTACGTACTGCAAAAGACGTTAATGAAGTTCGTGCAATCTGTGAAGAAACTGGTAACGGTCACGTTCAATTGTTCGCTAAGATCGAAAACCAACAAGGTATCGATAACTTGGACGAAATCATTGAAGCTGCTGACGGTATCATGATCGCTCGTGGTGACATGGGTATCGAAGTACCATTCGAAATGGTTCCAGTTTACCAAAAAATGATCATCACTAAAGTTAACGCTGCTGGTAAAGTTGTTATCACTGCAACAAACATGCTTGAAACAATGACTGAAAAACCACGTGCGACTCGTTCAGAAGTATCAGACGTATTTAACGCTGTTATCGACGGAACTGATGCTACAATGCTTTCAGGTGAGTCTGCAAACGGTAAATACCCACTTGAGTCTGTTCGTACAATGGCTACAATCGACAAGAACGCTCAAACTCTTCTTAACGAATACGGACGTTTGAACTCAGATTCATTTGAACGTAACTCTAAGACAGAAGTTATGGCTTCAGCAGTTAAAGATGCTACAAACTCAATGGACATCAAATTGGTTGTAACTCTTACTAAGACTGGTCACACAGCACGTTTGATTTCTAAATACCGTCCAAATGCTGATATCTTGGCATTAACATTTGACGAGTTGACAGAACGTGGATTGATGTTGAACTGGGGTGTTATCCCAATGTTGACAGAAGCTCCATCATCAACTGATGACATGTTTGAAATTGCTGAACGTAAAGCAGTTGAAGCAGGTCTTGTACAATCTGGTGACGATATCGTTATCGTAGCAGGTGTGCCACTTGGTGAAGCAGTTCGTACAAACACTATGCGTATCCGCACTGTACGTTAATCAAAAAAATAAAAACCTATCACTTCAAGCGTTCGAACTTGGGTGATAGGCTTTTTTGTTGTGGAATATAAAAGAATTAAAAAAAGCTTTCTGGAAAACCAGAAAGCATGAGAGGCATCTCCATGTGAGAAACCGGTTCACACAATTTCTCAAGGTCCGCTCCTGCGTTAATGACCTCCTTTGCGCAATTGTAGCTCTCGCTACATATCGACTCATCGCAGACTATATTGTACTATAGGGTCAATACTTTGTCAAGAAAAAAACAGTCCCTAAAAAGGAACTGATGAATGATGCTAATTGCCGGGATCGAACCGGCGACCTCATCCTTACCATGGATGCGCTCTGCCTACTGAGCTAAATCAGCTTACCTAGAAAGTATACTATAGATTTAGCCTTTTGTCAATATGTGAATGAGTCTCTAAACAACTAGAAAAAGCCCAAGTTTATTGCTTGGGCTTGTGAAGATTGGACTATTGTAATTGCTCTCTCTTTTTATCTGGATTCCAAACAAAACTTGCTACGAAGGTAAAGAGAATTGTTAGAATTCCGATAACAATTGCTAGAATCAAAGCAGGGATACGGATCAGCCACCACAGTGGGTTAGGTTTTTTATTGTTGTGCCACTGTTTGGTTTCCTCATCCAAGCGTTGAAACTCAGATTGGATGCGGTCTGCAACCATCTCAATTCCCTCATCATTCATCTTTTTAATGTCCGAGATATCGATAGGATTTCCGAAGTTCATATCAATACGTTCACGACTGATGAGTCCTTTTAGTGTCATAGGTCCAGTATAGGTAACTGGCATGATGCGAACCTTAGCCATCTTCGCAATGAGAGCAACACCACCCTTAACATCGTTAGAATGACGGCTACCACTAGGAAACATAATCAGTGAGCGATTGCTCTTTTTAAGAACATTAATTGGATATTTGATAGCAGAAGAACTTGGGTTATCACGGTCGATAGGGAAAGCACCACACATACGAATCCACCAACCAAAGATGCGATTTGAAAAGAGTTCTTTTTTTGCCATAAAGACAAATTGTTTTGGTTTTGTTGCAAAAGCCATATAGACTGGATCCCACCAAGTACGGTGTGGGGCTACAAGGATATAATTTTCATCTAAACTTGGAATTTTTTCAGTATTGTGAAAGTGGGCATTTCCATTGATCGACCATAAAATCAACATAACTAGCCCACGTAGATAAGTATAAAACATGGTGTCTCCTTCAGTTTTCTTTCTTTTATTATACCCTATCATAGTAGGACAGGCAAATGTTTTTTGTAAAGTCTGAAAAGCTCTTTATTTGAAATTAGAATTATTGAAAAAAAAATGATATGATAGAATTTATGGATAAAAATAAAATTATGGGCTTAAGCCAATCAGAAGTTAAAGATCGTCAGAAACAGGGACAGGTCAATGATTTCAAAGCTTCAGCTAGTACCAGTACCTGGCAGATTATAAAGCGAAATGTCTTTACTTTATTCAATGCTCTAAACTTTGCCATTGCCTTAGCGCTCGCTTTTGTTCAAGCCTGGAGCAACCTAGTTTTCTTTGCGGTTATCTGTTTTAATGCTTTTTCAGGGATTGTAACCGAGCTACGTGCCAAACATATGGTTGATAAACTCAACCTCTTGAATAAAGAAAAGATTGCGACTATTCGTGATGGACAAGAGATCGCTTTGAATCCTGAAGAACTTGTTTTGGATGACGTGATTCGCTTATCAGCAGGAGATCAGATTCCAAGTGATGCGATTGTATTAGAAGGTTTTGCAGAAGTCAATGAAGCTATGTTAACAGGCGAGAGTGACTTGGTACAAAAAGAAGTCGAAGACTTGATGCTGTCAGGAAGCTTTCTTGCAAGTGGTTCTGTCCTTGCTCAGGTACATCATGTTGGGGCGGATAACTATGCTGCTAAACTCATGCTTGAAGCTAAGACCGTTAAACCAATCAATTCCCGTATCATGAAATCACTTGATCAACTTGCAGGCTTTACTGGGAAAATCATCATTCCATTTGGAATTGCCCTCTTGCTTGAAGCTTTGGTCTTAAAAGGTTTACCCCTTAAATCTTCTGTAGTTAATTCCTCTACAGCTCTTTTGGGGATGTTGCCTAAGGGAATCGCACTCTTGACCATTACCTCTCTTTTAACCGCTGTTATCAAGCTTGGTTTGAAAAAGGTCTTGGTGCAGGAGATGTACTCTGTTGAAACCCTAGCGCGCGTGGATATGCTCTGCTTGGATAAGACAGGTACCATCACCCAAGGGAAGATGCAGGTTGAGACTGTTCTTCCTTTGACCCAGGCTTATGACAAGGATGCTATTGCAAAAATATTAACCAGCTATATAGCAAACAGCGAGGATAAAAATCCTACAGCTCAAGCTATTCGAAAGCGTTTTGCGGGAGAGGTAGCTTATTCGATGATTTCTAGTCTTCCATTTTCTAGTGATCGAAAATGGGGAGCAATGGAGTTGGAAGGTCTAGGAACTGTTTTTCTAGGTGCACCAGAGATGTTGTTGGATGCTGAAATTCCTGAGGCTAGAGAAGCCCTTGAACGAGGATCTCGTGTCTTGGTATTAGCGCTCAGTCAAGAAAAAGTTGACCATCACAAGCCACAAAAACCATCGGATATTCAGGCTTTGGCTTTGCTTGAGATTCTAGATCCAATCCGAGAAGGTGCTGCTGAGACGCTAGACTATCTTCGTTCTCAGGAAGTGGGGCTGAAAATTATCTCTGGTGATAATCCGGTTACTGTTTCAAGTATTGCCCAAAAAGCAGGTTTTGCAGACTACCATAGCTATGTAGATTGTTCAAAGATTAACGATGAAGAGTTAGTTGCCATGGCTGAGGAGACAGCGATTTTCGGACGTGTCTCTCCTCATCAAAAGAAACTGATTATCCAAACTCTGAAAAAAGCAGGTCATACTACAGCCATGACGGGGGATGGTGTCAATGATATCCTAGCTCTCCGTGAGGCAGACTGTTCCATTGTTATGGCTGAAGGAGACCCAGCAACTCGTCAGATTGCAAATCTGGTCCTCTTGAATTCAGATTTCAATGATGTTCCTGAGATTCTCTTCGAAGGTCGTCGTGTGGTCAATAACATTGCCCACATTGCTCCGATTTTCTTAATTAAGACCATCTATTCCTTCTTGCTAGCAGTTATCTGTATTGCAAGTGCATTGTTGGGTCGTACTGAATGGATTTTAATTTTCCCATTCATTCCCATTCAGATTACCATGATTGACCAGTTTGTGGAAGGATTCCCACCGTTTGTATTAACTTTTGAACGAAATATCAAACCTGTGGAACAAAACTTCCTCAGAAAATCCATGCTCCGTGCACTACCAAGTGCCTTGATGGTAGTTTTTAGTGTTCTCTTTGTTAAAATTTTTGGAACAAGTCAAGGCTGGTCAGCCATTGAAATTTCGACTCTTCTGTATTATCTGCTAGCATCGATTGGTTTCATGTCAGTAGTTAGAGCTTGTTTGCCATTTAGTCTGTGGCGTGTGCTCTTGATTATTTGGTCAGTTGGTGGTTTCCTTGGAACTGCTCTATTTCCAAAACTTCAAAAATTACTTGAAATTTCAACACTGACAGGACAAACATTACCTGTCTATGGCATTATGATGGTCATATTTGCTGTCATTTTCATCCTGACAAGTCGTTATCAAGCTAAAAAATAAAGAAAGGCTGCAATCTTTGATTGCGGTCTTTTTTAGGTACAGGATTGCTAGATAAAATATGGTATAATAAAGGGAAATAGAGTTTTTGAAAGTGAGAGAAGATGATTTCAAAGAGATTAGAAACGGTAGCTTCCTTTGTACCTCAAGGAGCCGTTTTGCTGGATGTCGGGAGCGATCATGCTTATCTGCCTATTGAATTAGTTGAAAAAGGGAATATTGAAGCTGCCATCGCGGGTGAAGTTGTAGAGGGGCCCTATCAATCTGCAGTTACAAATGTTGAGAGTCATGGTTTGACTGAGAAAATTCAGGTTCGTTTAGCCAATGGTTTGGCTGCTTTTGAAGAGGCTGACCAAGTTTCTGTTATCACTATTGCTGGAATGGGTGGTCGCTTGATTGCTACGATATTAGATGATGGTTTGGACAAACTAGCAACCGTTGAGCGATTGATTCTTCAACCAAATAACCGTGAAGATGAGTTACGTAGTTGGTTACAAGAGCATGGATTTCAGATTGTAGCTGAAAGTATCCTAGAAGAGGCTGGCAAATTTTACGAGATTCTAGTAGTAGAAGCTGGTGAAATGAATCTATCAGCAACTGATGTCCGCTTTGGCCCCTTCTTGTCCAAAGAAGTCAGTCCAGTCTTCATCCAAAAATGGCAAAAAGAAGCTGCTAAGCTTGAGTTTGCCCTAACCCAAATCCCAGAAAAAAATCATGAAGAACGTCAAGTTTTAGTAGATAGAATTCAAGCCATCAAGGAGGTGCTCCATGAAAGCAAGTGAAGTGATAAATCGTTATGAAGCCTATTGTCCTCAAGAATTTTCTATGGAGGGTGATAGCCGTGGTTTGCAGATTGGTACCCTAGACAAAGAAATCCAAAAGGTTATGGTTGCCCTCGATATTCGTGAAGAAACGGTTGCAGAAGCCATTGAAAAGGGTGTAGATTTGATTATCGTCAAGCACGCGCCTATCTTTCGTCCAATCAAGGACTTGGTAGCTAGCCGTCCTCAAAATCAGATTTATATCGATCTCATTAAGCACGATATTGCAGTCTATGTTAGCCATACCAATATTGATATTGTTGAAAACGGCCTTAATGACTGGTTCTGCCAGATGCTAGGCATTGAGGCGACAACTTATCTACAGGAAACAGGTCCTGAACGTGGGATTGGCCGTATTGGAACTATTAGGCCTCAAACATTTAAGGAATTTGCTGACCATGTTAAGGAAGTCTTTGGTCTAGATAGTCTCCGTATGGTGTTTTATCATGAGAGTGATTTGCAAAAAACAATCTCAAGAGTTGCTATCTGTGGTGGAAGTGGTCAATCATTCTATCCTGATGCTTTAGCAAAAGGAGCAGATGTCTACATCACTGGAGATATCTATTACCACACAGCTCAGGATATGTTGTCAGATGGCTTGTTGGCTCTGGATCCAGGCCACTATATCGAAGTGCTTTTTATCGAAAAAATTGCAGAGCTCTTGAACGAATGGAAGAAAGAGAATGCTTGGTCTCTCGAAGTTATCACAAGTCAAGCTTCTACCAATCCATTCCATCATATCTAGTTAGAAGGTAAAGACAATGAAAAAAGTTGCCATTGTAGGAGCAGGGATTGTAGGGGCAACGGCCGCCTACTACCTCTCTAAAGAAGCAGATATCGAAGTAACTGTCTTTGATCATGGATACGGCCAAGCGACCAAGGCAGCTGCAGGAATCATCAGTCCTTGGTTCTCTAAACGACGTAATAAAGCTTGGTACAAGATGGCTCGCCTAGGAGCAGACTTTTATGTAGATTTATTAGCTGATTTAGAAAAAACTGGTCAAAAGGTTGATTTCTACCAGCGCTCAGGAGTCTTCCTTCTCAAAAAAGATGATTCCAAGCTCGAGGAACTCTATGATTTAGCCTTGCAACGTAGAGATGAATCTCCCTTAATTGGCGAATTAGCCATTTTGGACCAAGCTGCTGCAAGCAGCCTATTCCCTGGTCTAAAGGGATTTGAGAGATTGCTCTATGCTTCTGGAGGAGCTCGAGTAGATGGGCAACTCCTAGTGAGTCTCTTGCTTGAAGCCAGTCAAGTGAAGGTTGTAAAGAAAGAGGTTAGTCTAACCCCTCTATCATCAGGCTTTCAGATAGACAATCAAGTTTTTGATCAAATTATTTTATCTACAGGAGCTTGGCTTGGTCACATCTTAGAGCCTTTAGGATATGAGGTAGACGTTCGTCCACAAAAAGGTCAACTTAGAGATTATCAAGTGCCACAAGACATGGGAGCTTATCCTGTAGTTATGCCTGAAGGGGAGTGGGATTTGATACCATTTCCAGGCGGTAAGTTATCTCTAGGAGCTACCCATGAAAATGATATGGGATTTGACCTAACAGTTGATGAAAATTTGCTTCAGCAAATGGCTGAGGCAGCGAGTCCATTTTATCCTAACTTAAAAGATACAATGATAAGTGGTGAGCGCGTGGGGATTCGTGCCTATACAAGTGATTTCTCTCCATTCTTTGGACAGGTTCCAAACTTATCAGGAGTCTATACAGCAAGTGGTCTAGGATCTTCAGGCTTAACGACCGGCCCTATTATAGGCTATCATTTAGCTCAAATGCTTCAGGGGAGAAGTGGAGTATTAGATCCGGCTGATTATCCGACCGAAAGATATATTAAAAAGAAACAATCGTAAATCTTTTACTTAGTTTTTACGGTAGTATTAGGAAAGTAAATGACTTTCTCTATCAAAAATGGTAAAATGAAAAAAATAATCCAAGAATTGAGGAAATAAAATGCAAGAAAAAATTCTGGTAACGGGTGGAGCAGGTTTTATTGGAAGTCACACTGTCATTGAACTGGTTCAAGCCGGACACCAAGTTGTTGTCGTGGATAATTTGGTCAATAGTAGTCGTAAAAGTCTTGAAGTAGTTGAAAGAATCACAGGCGTAGAAATTCCTTTCTACGAAGCAGATATTCGTGATACAGATACACTTCGTGATATTTTCAAACATGAAGAACCAACAGGAGTCATCCATTTTGCTGGTTTGAAGGCTGTAGGAGAATCTACACGTATCCCACTTGCCTACTATGATAACAATATCGCAGGAACTGTCAGTCTCTTGAAAGTTATGGAAGAGACAAACTGTAAGAACATCATCTTCAGCTCATCAGCAACAGTTTATGGAGATCCGCATACAGTTCCAATCCTCGAAGATTTCCCACTTTCAGCTACCAACCCTTATGGTCGTACCAAGCTAATGCTTGAAGAAATCTTAACAGATATCTATAAAGCAGACTCAGAATGGAATGTTGTTTTACTTCGCTACTTCAACCCAATTGGAGCGCATGAGAGTGGAGATTTAGGAGAAAATCCAAACGGTATTCCAAACAACCTCTTGCCATATGTGACACAAGTTGCAGTTGGTAAGTTGGAACAAGTCCAAGTATTTGGGGATGACTACGATACTGAAGATGGAACAGGTGTACGTGACTATATCCACGTTGTTGACCTTGCGAAAGGACACGTTGCAGCACTTAAGAAACTTCAAAAAGGTTCAGGACTCAACATTTATAACCTTGGTACAGGAAAAGGTTATTCTGTCCTTGAAATTATCCAAAATATGGAAAAAGCAGTTGGTCGCCCAATTCCTTACCGTATTGTTGAACGCCGCCCAGGGGATATTGCAGCTTGCTACTCAGATCCAGCAAAAGCTAAGGAAGAGTTAGGTTGGGAAGCAGAGCTTGGCATCACAGAAATGTGTCAAGATGCATGGCGTTGGCAAAGTCAACATCCAAATGGATTTGAAGACTAATCATTTGATTAAACAAAAAAGAGGAAGTAAGTCCTCTTTTTTAATACTTTATATGTGCTTGTGTGATAGAAAAACGTCTTAAAAGAACAGTTTATTTATTATTGAAATATTGGAACAATTAAATGTAAAATTGTATAAAATTAGTCTAGCAAAAGACTATAATTTTCTAGAAAATTATGCTACACTAGAGGGAGTGGAAATTAGAAATCTATGGCCCACCAAATTTTAAGATTCATCTATGATTAGAGCACGAGTAGGGCAATTTTTAACGGCTTCTAAAGCATCGTCGCTACAAGGAATTTCTTTCTCTAATTGTTCAGGATCATCGAAAAAACGGACGATACCATTATCATGGTAATCAAATAATTCTGAATAAGTTTGGCAGAGCCCACAGGCGATGCAACGTTCGGGTATAAGTCTAATCTTCATATTTATATTGTAATAAGAAACTAAAAAAATCTCAAGGAGTAAGGTATGGAAAAGGAACCGTGGCAAGAAGATATTTATGAGGAAAACAAGGAAGAGTCGAGAAGTGAGCACCATTCTAGAAGTGGAAAGTGGGCTTTTCTTACAGCGAATAACATTTTAACAACCCTGGCTATCATTTTCTTTATTGTTGTTATAGGTATGATTATTGTTTTAATATACTTATCTTCGGGTGGAAGTGATAGAACATCAGCTTTGAAGGATTTTTATGATTCTGCAAATCCTAAAGTTGAAGAAGTAACTACTGTAACGACAGAAACAACTACGGTAGCTACTACTGAGTCTGGCGAACAACAAAATACTACAGAGGCACATACTGACTCTGAAGGAACAATCACAGTTTTACCAGGAGAGGGTGAAGCAGCGATTGCAGCTCGTGCTGGAATCTCTATTGCTCAACTGGAAGCCTTGAATCCTGGTCATATGTCTTCAGGAACTTGGTTTGCAAATCCTGGTGATGTCCTTAAGACAAGATAGGAGTGACAATGAAAACAATTCAGATTGCTATTGATGGACCAGCTTCAAGTGGTAAAAGTACAGTAGCAAAGATCATTGCTAAGGACTTTGGCTATACTTATCTGGATACGGGCGCTATGTATCGCGCTGCGACTTATATGGCCTTGAAAAACCAAATAAGTCCAGAAGAACCTTCTCAACTCCTTGAATTATTGGAGCAATATCCAATTAGCTTTGGACGTGCTGAAAATGGAGAGCAGCTTGTTTTCGTTGGAGATGTTGAGGTGACAAATCCAATCCGAGAAAATGAAGTAACAAACGCTGTTTCTGCCTTTGCCGCTATTCCAGCTGTTCGAGAGAAACTGGTTGCCCTCCAGCAAGAGATTGCTAAACAAGGTGGTATTGTTATGGATGGGCGCGATATTGGTACTGTGGTCTTGCCTCAGGCTGAATTGAAGATTTTTCTAGTAGCATCTGTAGATGAGCGTGCAGAGCGTCGTTACAAGGAAAATCTTTCAAAGGGAATTGAAACCGATTTGGAAACTTTGAAAGAAGAGATTGCTGCGCGTGATTATAAAGATAGTCATCGTGAAACTTCGCCTCTCAAGCAAGCTGTGGATGCAATCTATTTGGATACGACTGGCCTCTCTATTCTAGAAGTTGTTGAAAAAATCAAATCAGAAGCTCAAAAACGTTTATAAGAAACTTTAAAACGATTAACCAAGTTTGGGTTAATCGTTTTTTATCATGATTTGTCAAATAGTCTGTTTTAAGGTATAATAGTTGCTGTTAAAGAAAATTTGACATTCAAATAATCATAAATGTTTAAGGAGATAAAATGAGTCAACTACCAAATTGCCCAAAATGTAATTCAGAATACGTATATGAAGATGGCACACTTCTCGTTTGTCCAGAATGTGCTTACGAGTGGAATCCTGCTGAACAAGTTGAAGCAGAAGAAGGTATTGTTGCTATCGATGCAAATGGAAACAAACTAGCCGATGGAGATACAGTTACCTTGATTAAGGACCTTAAGGTCAAAGGTGCTCCTAAAGACCTCAAACAAGGAACTCGTGTGAAAAATATCCGTATTGTTGAAGGTGACCACAACATCGATTGTAAAATTGATGGTTTTGGTGCTATGAAGCTAAAATCAGAATTTGTGAAGAAGATTTAATGATGTTACAAAATAAAAAAATTATATTTTATAGCCGTGTTCTTCTATTTATAGCTGCCTTTCTTGGTGTTTATTTGGAGATTACTAAGCATGGCGGTTTTGGGATGTTGCTCTACTATACAGTCCTTTCTAACCTTTTGGTGACACTTTTTACAGGTTATCTGTTGTTAAAGATGCGTAGTGACGATGATAGTTGGCAAAGCCCAGTTATTTTGAGACTCAAAGGTGGTGTCACCATGAGTATCATGATTACCTGTGTCATTTACCATTTTATGCTGGCACCAATCGCGACAGATTTTTACCGTCTGGAAAATTTCCTTTGTCATTATATCGTGCCCCTCTGGTTTCTAGCTGATACACTTTTCTTTGACAAAAGTCGTCAATATAAGTGGTTTGATCCTATTGTATGGACAGTCTTACCTCTGCTATATATGGGATTTGCTATCTTGAACGGTTTAGTTCTCAAAATGAATATCCCAAATTCTAAGGATAATCCTTTCCCTTATTTCTTTTTAAATGCCAATAAACATGGTTGGGGCTTTGTCTTTAGATGGGCAGCTATCATTTTTGTTGCCTACATGGTTTCAGGATATCTGTTTTATCTTGTGAAAAGCATTAAAAAATCAAAGAAATAAAATAGTACCCTATAGGGGTACTATTTTTGTTTGTGACAATTGTACCCGGACAAATGAACTTTTTTAATCTTGTGATGTAGTCATTTCTATTTTACAATAAAAGTGTAGCTACCAATAAAACAATTGAGGAAGAAGAAATGACTGAAAATCGTTATGAATTAAATAAGAATTTGGCACAGATGCTCAAGGGTGGCGTCATCATGGATGTTCAAAACCCTGAGCAAGCAAGAATTGCTGAGGCTGCAGGTGCGGCAGCAGTTATGGCTTTGGAGCGAATCCCGGCTGATATTCGTGCAGCGGGTGGTGTATCTCGCATGAGTGATCCAAAGATGATTAAGGAAATCCAAGAAGCTGTTAGCATTCCGGTTATGGCTAAGGTTCGAATTGGTCATTTTGTTGAAGCTCAAATTTTAGAAGCAATCGAGATTGACTATATCGATGAGAGTGAAGTGTTATCACCAGCTGACGACCGTTTTCATGTAGACAAGAAAGAATTTCAAGTTCCATTTGTTTGTGGTGCTAAAGACCTAGGAGAAGCCTTGCGTCGTATCGCTGAAGGAGCTTCTATGATCCGTACAAAAGGGGAACCAGGAACAGGAGACATCGTTCAGGCGGTTCGTCATATGCGTATGATGAATCAAGAAATTCGCCGCATTCAAAACCTCCGTGAGGACGAGTTATATGTTGCTGCAAAAGAACTCCAAGTACCTGTAGAATTAGTTCAATATGTCCACGAACATGGAAAATTACCAGTTGTCAACTTTGCAGCTGGAGGGGTTGCAACACCAGCGGACGCTGCTCTTATGATGCAGCTAGGTGCAGAAGGTGTGTTTGTTGGCTCAGGGATTTTCAAATCAGGTGATCCTGTTAAACGTGCGGCAGCAATTGTTAAGGCAGTTACAAATTATCAGAATCCTCAAATTCTAGCTCAAATCTCTGAAGACTTGGGAGAAGCCATGGTTGGTATCAACGAGAATGAAATCCAAATTCTCATGGCTGAGCGAGGAAAATAGATGAAAATCGGAATCTTGGCCTTGCAAGGTGCCTTTGTAGAACACGAGAAAATGCTTGATCAACTAGGAGTTGAAAGTATTGAACTGCGAAACCTAGAAGATTTTCAGCAACACCAGAGTGACCTGTCGGGGTTAATCTTGCCAGGGGGAGAGTCTACAACTATGGGGAAACTGTTGCGAGATCAGCAGATGCTCATTCCTATAAGAGAGGCTATTCTCAATGGTTTACCAGTCTTTGGAACTTGTGCGGGTTTAATTTTGCTAGCAAAACAAATCACTTCTAAAGAGGAAAGCCATCTAGCGATTATGGATATAGTAGTAGAGCGCAATGCCTATGGACGTCAGCTAGGAAGCTTTTATACAGAAGCTGACTGCAAGGGTGTTGGTAAAATTCCAATGACGTTTATCCGTGGCCCGATTATCAGTAGTGTTGGTGACAGTGTTGATGTTCTAGCGATTGTGAACAATCAAATCGTTGCGGCACAAGAAAAGAATATGTTGGTAACCTCCTTTCATCCTGAATTGACAAATGATCTTCGCCTGCATCAGTACTTTATGAATATGTGTAAATAAAAAAAGAGGTTGGGATTTTTCCCAACTTCTTTTTTACATGTAATAAACAATAGCAATATATTGGAGAGCAGAGGCTGCTAGGATAAAGAGATGCCAAATCATATGGAAGTATGGTTTCTTTTTAGCGTAGAATCCAGCGCCAACTGTATAGCAAAGGCCACCTGATACCATAAGACTCCAAAACATTGGGCTTGTCTGACTGATGATTGCTGGTAAGATAGCCAATACAAGCCATCCCATGATGAGGTAAAGGATGAGACTGAATTTTTCATTGACCTTCTTGGCAAAGATTTTATAAAGAATACCGAAAATAGTTGTTCCCCACTGAATGGCGATAATCAGATAACCAAACCAATTATTCATCAGGGTTAAAACCACCGGGGTATAAGAACCTGCAATGGCAACATAAATCATGGAATGGTCGATGATACGAAGCACGTACTTATGAGTGGAACCATAAGCCATAGAATGATAAATAGTTGATGATAAGAACATGAGAAAAAGGCTGATGACGAAGATGGAAACACCGATAGACGATAAGAAACCATGTGCCTCATAACTGTAAGTAGATGAAATGGGAAGTAGGATGAGCATGATAAATGCTCCTACAGCATGGGTGACACTGTTGGCAATTTCTTCTCCAAAACTAAGTTGTTTACTAAGTTTGAAACTAGTATTCATTTGTTTCCTCCTCTGGGGTTTCTGTATAGACTAGTGCAAGTGTTTGATGATAGAGTTTGACCGTTTGGCAGCTTGCCTGGATAATGGGATTAGCTGGATCAATATCTTCATTCATATAGTCCACAAAAGCATTGTAAAGTTCTTCTGAATTAGTGTCTGTGTGTAGGGTATTAAGAGTTTGAGCAATTTCTTGGATAGAAAAAACAGACTTGAGAGTGGTAATAGCAATCAATCGCGCGATTTGTTTGCGTTGGTATTTTTTCTTTTCAGGTTTACTGATATAACCGTGTTTGACATAGTTGTTCACCATGGATGCTGTCAAACCTTTCTCCTTGTCAGGAGAGGCAGGAGGACAGATTTGATTGACATAAAGCAGAACCTGGTCCAGATAGAGATTGATACTTGGAATTTCTTCCCATTTTGGATAGGAAAAAGTGGGATTCATTTTCAACTCCTTTTTATCTAGTTTTAATAACTAGATTATAAAATATTAGAAATAATAAGTCAAGTTTCAAGTGCTTGTAGAAAGAAATATTTTATGCTATGATGAGAGAAAATAGTATGAAAAGAGGATAAATGATGGAGATTCGCTTAGCCTTTCCAAACGAAGTTGATGCAATTATACAAGTGATTGAGGGAGCCAAGAAATGTTTGGCAGAAGCTGGTAGCACTCAGTGGCAAAACGGCTACCCAGATGCAGATACCATTATTGAAGATATCATCTCTGGTCAAGCTTATGTAGCCTTAGACGAAGGTGATCTCTTAGCCTATGCAGCAGTGACTAAGAGCCCCGAAAAAGCTTATGAAGCAATTTATGATGGCAACTGGGAGGGAAATGAAGCAGAATACTTAGTATTTCACCGTATTGCTGTTGCTAGAGACTCGCAAGGTCAAGGTGTTGCTCAGACCTTTTTAGAAGGCTTGGTTGAAGGCTTCGATTACCTAGATTTTCGTTCAGATACGCACGCTAAAAACATAGCCATGCAGCATATCTTTGAAAAACTTGGCTTCAAACAGGTTGGTAAAGTTCCAGTAGACGGGGAACGCTTGGCCTATCAAAAATTAAAATCAAATGCCTAAGAAGTATGTAAAGATGCTATACAAGTCACCGATTGGCCCCCTATCTCTGGTAGCAGATGACCATTTTTTGTTTGGGATATGGATTGAAGAAGAGAGCGATTTTGAGAAGGGATTATCTGAAAATGATGTGACTGTTGTTGAGAGTCATCCCATTTTAAATCAAATTACTTCCTATTTAGAAACTTATTTTAAGGGGCAAGATCAAGACTTATCTGGATTACCTTTAGCTCCTGTCGGTAGTGATTTTGAAAAAAGAGTCTGGAACTACTTGCGAGGAATTCCTTTTGGTCAGACAGTTACTTATGGGCAAATAGCTAAGGACCTGCAGGTGGCTTCTGCTCAAGCAGTCGGAGGAGCAGTAGGTCGCAATCCTTGGTCTATCCTTGTACCCTGTCACCGTGTGCTAGGTGCTGGAGGACGTCTGACAGGCTATGCTTGGGGACTCGAAAAGAAGGCTTGGCTTTTGAGGCATGAAGGTGCAAGTTATCAAGAAAATAAAAAATAGAAAGAGAAGAAAATGTTAGAATTTATCGAATATCCAAAATGTACAACTTGTAAAAAAGCTAAGAAAGAATTAGATCAACTCGGACTAGAATATAAAGACGTTCATATCGTTGAAGAGACTCCGAGTGAAAAGGTCATTTTAAACTGGCTCGAAACTTCGGGATTTGAATTGAAGCAATTTTTCAATACTAGTGGAATCAAATATCGTGAACTCGGATTGAAAGATAAGGTTGGAACATTGTCAAACAAAGAAGCAGCCAAACTCTTGGCTAGTGATGGTATGCTGTTAAAACGTCCGATACTAGTAGAAAACGGTCTTGTAAAACAGATCGGTTATCGTCAAACATACGATAAGTTAGACTTGAATTAGTTTTTTTCTATCTCTTCGATAGGTAAAATATATAACCTCCCACTTTTAAAGTATGATACACTAGAAGGTAGATGAAGTCTGATATGCTCGTAGCAAATATTTTTAATTAGAGCATAAGTATGATAGAATGAATCATTATCTTGAGAGGATGTTTCTATGAATGTTACAACGATTTTAGCATCTGATTGGTATCAAAATTTGATGCAATATATTCCAGATGGCAAACTTTTTAGTTTGCGTTCTGTCTTTGATGGGATTCCAAGAATTGTACAGCAATTACCTACAACATTGATGTTAACGGTATTTGGTGCCTTTTTTGGTATCATGCTAGCCCTAGTCTTTGCTATCGTTAAAATCAACCGAGTTAGATTTATTTACCCATTACAAGCCTTTTTTGTTAGTTTCCTAAAAGGAACTCCAATTTTAGTACAACTCATGTTGACTTATTATGGAATTCCATTAGCTTTGAAAGCCTTGAATCAACAATGGGGAACTTCTCTGAACATTAATGCGATTCCAGCAGCAACATTTGCGATTGTGGCTTTTGCTTTTAACGAGGCGGCCTATGCCAGCGAAACTCTTCGTGCGGCAATTCTTTCTGTAAATCCAGGTGAAATTGAAGCTGCTCGTAGTCTTGGTATGACACGTGCGCAAGTTTATCGTCGTGTGATTATTCCCAATGCAGCAGTAGTTGCAACACCAACCTTGATTAACTCCTTGATTGGCTTGACCAAGGGGACTTCCCTAGCCTTCAGTGCAGGTGTTGTAGAAGTCTTTGCCCAAGCTCAGATTTTGGGTGGTGCAGACTATCGTTACTTTGAACGTTTCATCTCAGTAGCTCTCGTCTATTGGGTGGTAAATATCGTTATTGAAAATCTTGGCCGTTTCATTGAAAGAAAAATGGCTATTACAGCACCAGATAATGTTGAGACAGATGTGAAAGGAGAGCTTCGCTAATGATTAAAATTTCAAATTTAAGCAAATCCTTTTCAGGTCAAACCGTTTTGGACCATCTGAACTTAGATATTCAAAAAGGAGAAGTTGTTGCCTTAATTGGTTCTTCAGGAGCTGGGAAATCAACTTTTCTTCGTAGCCTAAACTATCTAGAAACTCCTGATAGTGGTTCTATTCAGATTGATGATTTCAAAGTTGATTTTTCTCAAATTACGCAAGAAGAAATTCTAACTCTTCGTCGCAAACTATCCATGGTTTTCCAACAGTTTAATTTATTTGAGCGTAGAACAGCGCTAGAAAATGTTAAAGAAGGCTTGGTTGTCGTTAAAAAACTATCGGACGAAGAAGCGACTAGGATTGCCAAGGAAGAGTTGGCTAAGGTTGGGCTTTCTGATCGTGAACAGCATTATCCGCGTCACTTGTCTGGGGGACAAAAACAACGGGTTGCAATAGCGCGTGCTCTAGCCATGAAACCAGACGTCTTACTCTTGGATGAACCGACTTCAGCACTGGATCCAGAATTGGTTGGTGAGGTAGAAAGATCGATTGCCAATGCTGCAAAATCAGGTCAAACCATGGTTTTGGTTAGTCATGATATGTCATTTGTTGCTCAGGTTGCGGATAAGGTTTTATTCTTGGATAAAGGAAAGATTATTGAATCTGGAACACCGGATGAGATTATCAACCATCCTAAAGAAGAACGAACAAAAGAGTTCTTTGCTAGTTACAAACGGACCTATATCTGATATAATAGAAGATAAGAAAAACTCAGTTGGCTAAGCTAACTGGGTTTGCTCTTTAAAAATAATAGAAATGAGAGAGAGCATGCTAGTTCAGCTATTTGCTTTGTATTTAGAGAGTTTGGTTTTGACGATTTTACTAGTCTTGGTTGTCTTAGGGATTTGGATTGGTTTAAGAGCTCTATCAGGTGTGGATAAAACTGCTAAGGAGCGTCAGGCTCACCTCTATGATATGATTATGATTGGAGTTCTAACAATTCCAGTATTATCTTTTGCAACCATGAGCATCTTGTTGGTTCTCAAGACTTAATAGTTGTCAAATAGGATTTTATCCGTTAGAATAAGAATAGTTACAACAAGAAAGAAGGAAATAGAATGTACGATACGATTATTATCGGTGCAGGTCCTGCTGGGATGACTGCAGCCTTGTATGCAGCTCGCAGCAATCTCAAAGTAGCTTTGATTGAAGGTGGTCTTCCTGGCGGTCAGATGAACAATACTTCTGACATCGAAAACTATCCAGGTTATGCTAACATTAGTGGACCTGAGTTAGCAGAAAAGATGTTTGAACCTCTTGAAAATCTAGGTGTTGAACATCTCTATGGCTTTGTAGAAAATATTGAGAACCATGGTGATGTTAAGAAAGTAATCACAGACGATGAAGAATTTGAAACTCGCACAGTTATCGTAGCGACTGGTTCTAAGCACCGTCTCCTGGGAGTTTCAGGAGAAGAAGAACTAAATAGTCGTGGAGTTTCCTACTGTGCGGTTTGTGATGGAGCCTTTTTCCGTGACCAAGATTTGTTGGTTGTAGGTGGTGGTGACTCAGCGGTTGAGGAAGCAATCTTCTTAACACAGTTTGCCAAAACTGTAACCATCGTTCACCGTCGTGATGAGCTTCGTGCTCAAAAAGTCTTGCAAGACCGCGCCTTTGCAAATGAAAAAATCAACTTCATTTGGGATTCTGTCGTAAAAGAAATCAAGGGTGAAAACCGTGTGGAGTCAGTTGTCATTGAAAATGTTAAAACAAATCAAGTGACTGAACATGCCTTTGGTGGTGTCTTTATCTATGTTGGTTTAGATCCAGTCAGCGATTTTACAAAAGATTTACAAATCCAAGATGAGTCAGGTTGGATTGTGACAGATGACCATATGAAGACAAGTGTTGCAGGTGTCTTTGCAGTTGGAGATGTTCGTCAGAAAGACCTTCGCCAAGTTACAACAGCAGTTGGAGATGGTGCGATTGCAGGTCAAGAAGCCTATAAATATATTACTGAACACAGTTAAAAAAGAGAGTGGGACAGAAATCGGTAATTCGGTAGAATTCGATTTCGTCGTCCCACCTCCGCACAGTTGAGTAGGGCTGTAAAAGCTGTTGAAATCAGCGTAGTAGAGCCCACTCAACCACTGCGTCTTGCTCGACAATCCAAAGACAATTGAGAGGCTAGGACTTTTGTCCCAGCCTCTTTATTATAATCGATTGCGGAAGACTTCGTACATAAGAATAGCAGCAGCAACGCTTGCATTGAGACTCTGTACATGTCCATTCATTGGAATGGTGATCATCTCGTCCACTTGTTTTTTGATGTTGCTAGAGATTCCCTTACCTTCATTCCCGATAATGAGGGCAATCTTTCCTTTGGTATTCCATTTGTGGCAAGGAGTTCCATTCATATCCGTTCCAAAAGTCCAGAAGCCTTCTTCTTTAAGTTTATCTAAGGTTTGGCTGAGATTGGTTACGCGGGCGATAGGAACGTGCTCAATAGCACCAGTGGCTGTCTTTGCAACTACGGGTGTCACACCAACAGCTCGATGTTTTGGAATGATGACACCTGAAACATTGGTTGCATCTGCCGTTCTTAGGATAGAGCCTAAGTTGTGAGGGTCTGTTAGTCCATCTAGAATCAATAGTAGTGGATTTTCTTCTTGACGAGTCTTAGCAAGAATCTGCTCAAGTTCAGTATAGGCAAATTCAGAAACACGTAAGACGAATCCCTGGTGGACAGCTCCTTCAGTCATCTCGGAAAGTGATTTTTTTGAAGTCCAAGAGATGGATACTTTCTTTTCAGTAGCCAGTTCCTTGACCTTTTCTACATTCTTACCCCGTAAATCATCCTGGAGATAGAGTTTGTTTCCAGTATTTGCTAACAGTGCTTCGGTAACGGCGTGAACGCCATAGACAATATCATTTGTTTTCATGGCTCTATTATAACATAAAACCCCGTTGTCGAACGGGATTTTCTTTATTCCAAAATGAGTAAACCTTCTTTGACTGCGAAAGGATCCTTCTCATTGATACGATCGTAAAACATGACACCATTTAAGTGGTCGATTTCATGTTGAACAACGATGGAGTTGTAGCCTTTGAGTTTGATGCGATGCTTTTCGCCATCCTTATCAAAATAGTCAACAGTTACTCGAGCGTGGCGGATAACATAGCCTGGAACCGCACGGTCAACAGACAAGCAACCTTCTCCCTCGCCTAGGGCAGCGTCTTGTACTGAGTGGGATACAATTTTAGGATTGTACATAATAGCCTGTAAGTCATAGGCTTCTTGAGGTGTTTCACCTTCCTCAGTGATATTTGGTACCAGCACGGCGATGATGCGTTTTGAGATATCTAGTTGTGGTGCTGCAAGACCAACTCCACCACGTAGCCCTAACTTTTCAGCCATAACTGGGTCTTGTGAGTGTTTTAAAAATTGCATCATTTTCTCACCAAGGATGATGTCTTGATCGCTCAATGGGAAAGTTACTTCCTCAGCGACAGCTCGTAGGGTTGGATTGCCCTCGCGGATAATATCTTTCATGTCGATTAAATGTGAAGCTTTTGTAATACGTTCTATAGCAGACATTTTCTCTCCTTCCTTCCATTACAATTACATGATAACACAAAACAGTTGAGAAAGAAAGTCACAGAAGTTGCTAATAAAGGGAAATACCTATTTGTCTGTGGTATAATAAGGTAAGGAGACTTGCATCAAAAAGCAAGGAGAAAAGATATGGAAAAACGTAGTAGAAGAAAACAAAAGCAATCAGGCATACCAGTTGTCAAAGTGTCTATCCAATTTTTCAAAAATTACCGACATTGGAGTAATAAAACTTTTATTGTGGTTTTATTGATTGTTGTTGCTTTCTCGATGGCCTTGACCTTATTAGCCCAAGGGATAAAGGGAGTTCCATTGTGGAATAGTAATGCAACTACAGTGAGTCAAAATTCGGACTCGAAAGAGAAGAATTCTGTAACGGAACAGGAAACAAGTGCTCGAATTATGGCAAACGGTGATTTGCTCTACCATGACATTATTTATATTTCAGCAAAAAAGGCGGATGGGACCTACGATTTTCATGAAAATTTTGAATACGTAAAACCTTGGCTTAAGCAAGCGGACTTAGTTCTTGGTGATTTCGAAGGAACTGTAAATAAAGACCACTATCTTGCTGGATACCCCTTGTTTAATGCCCCAGGTGAAGTTATGGATGCTATCAAAGATGCAGGCTATCAAGTACTAGACTTGGCTCACAATCATATCTTGGATTCTCAGATTGAGGGAGTAGTTTCAACTGCAGATGCTATTGAAAAAGCAGGAATGACACCAGTCGGAGTCTATACTCATGAATCCCGGGATAAGGCGCCTTTAGTTATCAAGGAAGTCAATGGTATTAAAGTTGCTATTTTGGCTTATTCCTATGGTTTTAACGGCATTGAACAAAGCATTTCTCAAGAGGATTATAATCGTTATCTTTCAGATTTAGATGAAGATAAGATGAAGGCTGAAATCGAGAGGGCTGAAAAAGAAGCAGATATCACGGTCATCATGCCTCAGATGGGAGTTGAGTATCAAATTGAGCCGACTGAGGAGCAAAAGAAACTTTACCATAAAATGATTGATTGGGGAGCTGATATTATCTTCGGTGGACATCCTCACGTTGTTGAACCTGCTGAAACGGTTGAAAAAGACGGTGATAAAAAGCTCATCATCTACTCTATGGGAAATTTTATCTCAAATCAACGGATTGAAACCATGCAGGATGTTGAAAACGCTAAATGGACGGAACGTGGAGTCCTCATGGATGTGACTATTAAGAAAAAATCAGGTAAGACGACCATAGAAACTGCCAAAGCCCATCCAAGCTGGGTTAGTCGTACTCCAAAGGGAGGCTATTCTCCAGAAGGGTATCCACTCTATCTTTACCAAACCTATATCTTGGAAGATTTTATAGAGGGAGGAAAATACCGCAGTCAGTTAGATGAGGCTACCAAGGAACGGGTAGACATAGCTTACAAAGAAATGAATGAGCATGTAGGTTTGAAGTGGTAGTTATTTGAACTACAAGGAGACATGATGGAAATTAAGATTATTGCGACAGACATGGATGGAACCTTGTTAGACCCGAGAGGTCAGCTGGATCTTCCTCGTCTAGAGAAAATTATAGATCAGTTAGACCGACGTGGCGTTCGTTTTGTCATTGCAACAGGAAATGAAATTCATCGTATGCGTCAATTACTGGGACATCTGGCAGAGAGAGTAGTTCTCGTTGTTGCTAACGGTGCTCGTATATTTGAAAACAATGAATTACTTCAAGCACAAACTTGGGATGACGATATGGTTGATAAAGCTTTAGCTCATTTCAAAGGCAGAGAATGCCAAAATCAGTTTGTTGTAACTGCTGTGAATGGTGGTTTTGTCAAGGAAGGTACAGTTTTTACAGAACTTGATAAATTTATGACACCAGAGATGATTAAAAAGCTCTATCAACGAATGAACTTTGTTGATGAATTTGACCCTAATCTCTTCGGTGGTGTTCTCAAGATGAGCATGGTAGTTGGTAAAGAACGATCCGAATCGGTTTTACAGGAAATTAATGACTTATTTGATGGGCATGTACGAGCTGTTTCCAGCGGTTATGGCTGTATTGATATCTTACAAGATAGGATTCATAAAGCGTGGGGGCTAGTAGAATTGCTCAAACGTTGGAACTTAAAACCTGAACAAATCATGGCCTTTGGTGATAGTGAAAATGACATTGAAATGTTAGAGTTGGCCGGAATTTCATACGCTATGGAAAATGCAGAAGAGGCTGTTAAGAGAGTTGCGACAAAAGTAGCTCCAGCCAACAGTCAGGCGGGTGTTTACAAAGTTTTAGAGAACTGGCTAGAAAGAGGAGAATAACTTGGCAGTACAGCTATTAGAAAATTGGCTCTTAAAAGAGCAGGAGAAAATCCAAACCAAGTATCGTGAACTCAACCAGATTTCTGTAATTGAACCAGATATCATCTTTATTGGAGATTCTATTGTTGAGTATTATCCCTTGCAAGAATTACTAGGGACAACAAAGACCATTGTGAACCGAGGTATTCGAGGCTATCAAACTGGACTTTTACTAGATAACCTTGATGCCCACCTCTATGGTGATGCAGTGGATCAAATCGTGCTTTTGATTGGGACCAATGACATCGGGAAAGATGTTCCAATGAGTCAAGCATTAACGAATCTTGAAAGTGTAATTCAAAGTATTTCTCGTGACTATCCGCTGTCACAGATTAAGCTAGTTTCTATTATGCCAGTTCATCAAGGGGAAGAATACAAACAGACAGTTTATATTCGCACAAATGAGAAAATCAAGGCCTGGAACCAAGCCTATCAAGAGCTAGCTTCTGCATACATGCAGGTAGAATATGTGTCTGCTTTTGAAGAGCTACTCGATCAGGAAGGGCAACTCAAATCTGACTATACAACAGATGGGCTTCACCTTAGCGTTTCTGGCTATCAGGCTCTATCAGAAACCTTGAAAACTAGACTTTTCTAGACATCTACTTGCATTTTTGCTTTTTTAACCTAGATAAGGTATAATATCTTTATAGTCTTTGGGGTCGTTACGGATTCGACAGGCATTATGAGGCATATTTTGCGACTCGTGTGGCGACGTAAACGCTCAGTTAAATATAACTGCAAAAAATAACACTTCTTACGCTCTAGCTGCCTAAAAACCAGCAGGCGTGACCCGATTCGGATTGCTCGTGTCTGATGATGGGTCTTATTATTAGCGAGATACGATCAAGCTTTGTCTAGCAGTTTGGTAAGAGATTTATAGACTCGCAGTTCCTAGGCTTGAGTTATGTGTCGAGGGATTGTTAAAACAATACATAACCTATGGTTGTAGACAAATATGTTAGCAGGTGTTTGGACGTGGGTTCGACTCCCACCGGCTCCATTGATAATTTACATTGTTTTGTAAATCTTTCTAAAACGTTGTTTTTACAACGTTTTTTATTTTATTCTTTGGTATTCTTTTGCAAAAAAAGAATACAACATTTTGTTGTATCCTAAATATTAAATCAAGTCCTGAATTTTCTTAAGTTTTTATCATATTTTCTGTTATAATTAAGGTGCCTTAAGAAAAATAATGAAAAAACTAAATGTTTTTCATATAGTTTTCATTTTTTGTGTTATAATTAAGGTGCCTTAAGAAAAATATTAAGGTGCCTTAAGAAAAATAATGAAAAAACTAAATGTTTTTCATATAGTTTTCATTGTTTTAATAGTTTAAAGTCAATCTTATTTTTCTCTAATAGAAAATAATGAAAAAGTAGGTTTAGAAAGAGGTAAGTATCTATGTCTTCTCATAAAAAAGTGTCACTCTCTGAGATTAATCAATCTATCGATACTCCAAATAACAATCATTTCTGGCAAAATTTAAAGGCCTTTTTAGGTCCGGGTGCTCTTGTCGCAGTTGGTTATATGGATCCAGGAAACTGGATTACCAGTGTAGTCGGTGGTGCTTCCTATAAGTATAGTCTCTTGTTTGTTATCTTGATTTCATCTCTCATTGCCATGCAACTTCAGCAGATGGCAGGAAAGCTTGGTATTGTAACCCAGATGGACCTGGCTCAAGCAACGGCTCATCATTCACCTAAATGGCTTCGTTATAGTCTATGGGTGATTTTAGAATTAGCCTTGATGGCGACAGATCTGGCAGAAGTTCTAGGTTCAGCGATTGCTCTCAATCTTCTCTTTAAGATTCCGATTATGATAGCCATCCTTTTGACGGTTCTAGATGTCTTTCTCTTATTGCTTTTGATGAAATTTGGCTTTAAGAAGATTGAAGCTATTGTGACAACACTGATTTTAACGATTTTAGCAATCTTTACTTATCTGGTAGCTTTGTCACATCCAAGCTTCCAAGGAATCGTTGAGGGTTATCTACCGAATGCAACCTTATTTGAAAGTCCTTTGCCAGGGCATGAAAGTCAATTAACCTTGGCGTTAGGTATCGTGGGTGCGACAGTGATGCCCCATAACCTCTATTTGCATTCTTCCTTGTCTCAAACTCGGAAAACCAATCACAAGGACAAGAATGATGTTCGAAAAGCCGTGCGCTTTATGACCTGGGATTCAAATCTTCAACTGTCCTTGGCCTTTATCGTTAACTCCCTTCTATTAATTCTCGGGGCGGCTCTCTTTTTCGGCCATGCATCCGAGATTTCTGCCTTCTCTCAAATGTATAATGCCTTGCAGGATTCTACTATTGCAGGAGCTATAGCTAGCTCAACCTTATCAACCTTGTTTGCCTTGGCTTTATTAGCCAGTGGTCAGAATTCGACAATTACGGGTACCTTGACTGGACAAATCGTTATGGAAGGTTTCTTGCATATGAGATTGCCTCAATGGTTCATTCGTTTGGCAACTCGTCTCTTTGCCTTGTTGCCTGTCATGATTGTAGCGGTTGTGTTTGGTCATCAGGAAAAAACCTTGGATCAGTTATTGGTTTATTCGCAGGTCTTTCTTTCAATCGCTCTTCCATTTTCAATCTTCCCTTTGATTTATCTAACTTCTAAGAAATCACTGATGGGCGAATTTACCAATGCTAAATGGAATACCATCCTTGGTTATATTGTTTCCATTATCTTAACAATTCTCAATGTGAAATTGTTATTTGATATTTTCTAAGAAATTCACCCGAGTTATAAAACAAGTATATAAGAAAAAAGATACCCAAGATTTCTTGGGTATCTTTTTTGAAACTAAACGGAAGACATGGGATTCGAACCCACGCACGCTTTAACACGCCTACCGCGTTTCCAACACGGCCTCTTAAGCCTCTTGAGTAATCTTCCATTGTTTACTAACCTAGTCTACCATAAAGCCTTCTTTCTTGCAAATTTATTTAAAGTTGAGGATCCAGTGATAGAAAGTGAAAGAAATTGACAAAAAATGCTTGACTTTGATATTTTTTATGATAGAATGAATAATGTAATCGTTAACAGGAGGTGGGTTCGTGCTAAAAAGCGAGAGAAAAAAGTTGATTTTAGAAGAATTGAGTAAGCATAAAATCGTCTCTCTAGAGAAATTGGTAGGCTTGTTAGATACTTCAGAATCAACAGTCAGACGTGATTTAGATGAATTGGAGTCCGAAAATAAACTTCGTCGAGTGCATGGAGGAGCAGAGTTGCCTCACTCCTTGCAAGAAGAAGAAACCATTCAAGAAAAATCTGTCAAAAACCTTCAAGAGAAGAAGTTGATTGCGCAAAAAGCGGCTTCCCTCATCAAAGAAAAAGATGTTATCTTTGTGGATGCAGGAAGTACGACAGCCTTTCTCATTAAGGAATTGGAGCGAAAAGACATTACAGTGGTAACCAATTCCATTCACCATGCGGTTCAATTAGTGGATAAGCAAATCCCAACAGTCATTATCGGTGGTGGAGTCAAGATGACAACTGATGCCAGTATCGGAGGAGTAGCTCTCAACCAGATTAACCAACTGCACTTTGATCGTGCCTTTGTTGGAATGAATGGTGTAGATGAAGGTTACTTTACAACTCCAGATATGGAGGAGGGAGCTGTTAAACGTGCTATCTTAGAAAATGCTAAGCAGACATATGTTCTAGCAGATTCATCCAAGATTGGTCAGTCTTGTTTTGCTAAGGTAGCTCCTATAAAACGTGCTATTGTCATTACAAGCAAGGGTCACGAGCTCTTGTCAGCTATCAAAGAGAAAACGGAGGTAATAGAAGTATGATTTATACAGTCACACTCAATCCATCTATAGACTACATTGTCCGTTTGGACAAAGTGGAAGTTGGTAGTGTTAATCGTATGGATAGTGATGATAAGTTTGCTGGTGGTAAAGGTATCAATGTTAGCCGTGTCTTGAAGCGTTTGGATATTCCAAATACAGCGACAGGTTTCATCGGAGGCTTTACTGGAAAATTTATCACAGATACTTTAGCTGAAGAACAAATTGAAACGCAATTTGTCCAAGTGGCAGAAGATACGCGTATCAATGTTAAGATTAAAGCCGACCAAGAAACTGAAATCAATGGGACAGGCCCTAATGTTGAGCCCGAACAACTTGAAGAGTTAAAAGCCATTCTTTCAAGTCTGACAGCAGAAGATACAGTAGTATTTGCTGGATCAAGTGCAAAAAACTTGGGTAATGTTGTTTACAAAGAATTAATTGCTTTGACACGTCAGACAGGCGCTCAAGTAGTCTGTGACTTTGAAGGTCAAACCTTGATTGATAGTTTGGATTATCAACCACTTTTGGTCAAACCAAATAATCATGAACTTGGAGCTATCTTTGGAGTCAAGCTTGAAAGCCTTGATGAAATCGAGAAATACGCTCGAGAATTGCTGGCTAAAGGTGCTCAAAACGTGATTATCTCTATGGCTGGTGATGGAGCCCTTCTGGTAACATCAGATGGAACCTACTTTGCTAAACCGATTAAGGGAACCGTGAAAAACTCAGTGGGTGCTGGTGACTCGATGGTTGCTGGATTTACGGGTGAGTTTGTCAAATCAAAAGACGCAGTAGAAGCCTTCAAGTGGGGAGTGGCATGTGGAACAGCGACCACCTTCTCAGATGATTTGGCAACTGCAGCATTTATTAAAGAAACTTATGAAAAAGTTGAGGTAGAAAAAAGATGAAAATTCAAGATTTATTGAGAAAAGATGTCATGTTGCTTGATTTGCAAGCAACTGAAAAAACAGCAGCTATCGAAGAAATGATTCATAGCTTGGTGGAGCATGGCTACGTGACAGATTTTGAAACCTTTAAAGAAGGAATCTTAGCGCGTGAAGCTTTGACTTCTACAGGCTTAGGCGACGGTATCGCTATGCCACACAGCAAAAATGCTGCTGTTAAGGAAGCAACAGTTCTCTTTGCTAAGTCAAACAAGGGTGTTGACTACGAAAGTTTAGACGGGCAACCAACTGACCTCTTCTTTATGATTGCTGCTCCAGAAGGTGCCAATGATACTCACTTGGCTGCCTTGGCAGAATTGTCACAATATTTGATGAAAGACGGATTTGCTGATAAACTTCGTCAAGTAACATCAGCTGATCAAGTCATTGAACTCTTTGACCAAGCTTCAGAAAAAGCTCAAGAACCAGTTCAAGCTCCTGCAAATGAATCTGGTGACTTTATCGTAGCAGTTACAGCTTGTACAACAGGAATTGCCCACACATACATGGCCCAAGAAGCTCTTCAAAAAGTGGCTGCGGAAATGGGTGTTGGTATCAAGGTTTAAACCAACGGTGCAAGTGGTGTTGGCAACAAATTGACAGCAGAAGATATCCGCAATGCCAAAGCTGTTATCATCGCTGCAGATAAGGCAGTTGAGATGGATCGTTTCGATGGTAAACCATTGGTGAACCGTCCGGTTGCAGATGGTATTCGTAAGACAGAAGAGTTGATCAACTTGGCTCTTTCTGGTAATGCTGAAGTATATCGTGCTGCTAATGGAGCGCAAGCTTCAACAGCATCTAATGAAAAACAAAGTCTAGGTGGTGCCTTCTACAAACACTTGATGAGTGGTGTATCACAAATGTTGCCATTCGTTATCGGTGGAGGTATCATGATTGCCCTTGCCTTCTTGATTGATGGTGCTTTGGGTGTGCCACAGGATAGTCTTGGCAATCTCGGTTCCTACCATGAGCTAGCTTCCATGTTCATGAAAATTGGTGGTTCAGCCTTCGGTTTGATGCTTCCAGTATTTGCTGGATATGTTGCTTACTCAATCGCTGAAAAACCAGGTTTGGTAGCCGGTTTCGTAGCTGGTGCTATCGCTAAAGAAGGTTATGCCTTTGGTAAAATCCCTTACGCACAAGGTGGCGAAGCAACTTCAGCCCTTGCAGGGGTATCATCAGGTTTCCTTGGAGCCCTCGTAGGTGGATTTATCGCAGGTGCCTTGGTGCTCTTGGTTAAGAAATACGTGAAGGTTCCTCGCTCACTTGAAGGTGCTAAATCAATCCTTCTTTTGCCACTTTTTGGAACAATCTTGACAGGATTTGTCATGCTAGCTGTTAATATCCCAATGGCCGCAATCAACACTGGTATGAACAACTTCCTTGGTGGTCTTGAAGGTGGATCAGCTGTCCTTCTTGGAGTCGTTCTTGGAGGAATGATGGCTGTCGATATGGGTGGACCTGTCAATAAAGCAGCCTACGTCTTTGGTACTGGTACCCTTGCAGCAACAGTGGCAACAGGTGGTTCAGCAGCCATGGCAGCAGTTATGGCTGGAGGAATGGTTCCACCACTTGCAATCTTTGTGGCAACACTTCTCTTCAAGAATAAATTTACCAAAGAAGAACGTAACTCTGGTTTGACGAATATCGTTATGGGCTTGTCATTCATCACTGAAGGTGCGATTCCGTTCGGTGCAGCAGACCCTGCTCGTGCTATTCCAAGCTTTATCCTTGGTTCAGCAGTAGCAGGTGGACTTGTTGGTCTTGCAAATATCAAACTCATGGCTCCTCATGGAGGAATCTTCGTTATCGCCCTTACTTCAAATGCTCTTCTCTATCTTGTCTCTGTCTTGGTAGGAGCACTTGTCAGTGGTGTCGTTTACGGTTACCTACGTAAACCTATAGAAAAATAATCACAAACACATTTAAATGACTGAACACGGAAGTGGGCAGTCATTTTTTAACCTCTCGAAAAGTTTCTGAAATATGATATAATAGAAGCATGGCAAACAAGAATACAACTAAAACAAGACGAAGACCATCTAAAGCAGAATTGGAAAGAAAACAAGCGATTCAACGAATGCTGATTTCTTTAGCTTTGGCTATCTGTTTAATTTTTGCAGCCCTCAAATGGGGAGCTGTTGGAATCACTGTTTATAACCTGATTCGCTTACTCGTAGGGAGTTTAGCATACTTAGCTATTTTCTCTCTCTTGATTTATCTATTCTTCTTTAAATGGATTCATAAACAAGAAGGCTTGCTAGCAGGTTTCTTCTTTATTTTTGCAGGCTTGCTCCTCATCTTTCAAGCTTATCTTGTCTGGAAGCTTAGCATGGCAAATGCTATTTTTCAAGGAACGATTGGACAAATTTTTAAAGATTTAACTAGCTTTAAAGTGACTAGTTTTGCTGGTGGAGGTTTGATAGGGGTTATCCTCTACATTCCGGTAGCTTTTTTGTTCTCAAATATTGGAACTTACTTCATCGGAGCAATCTTAGTCTTAATCGGTGCACTTTTGATCAGTCCATGGTCAATCTACGATATCGCTGATTTTCTCTCAGCTCGATTTGCTATCTGGATGGAGCGCCATGAGCAGAAAAAACAAGAACGCTTTGTCAAGCGTGAAGAAGAAAAGGCACGAAGAAAAGTAGAAGAACAAGCAAGACTCGAGAAAGAAAGAGACGAGCAGGCTTTGATTGATATGCCTCCTGTAGATATGGAAACTGGAGAAATATTATCAGAAGAACCACTGCACGATTTTCCTCCGCTTCCAGAGGAGGAATGGGTGGAACCTGAGATTATTCTCCCGCAAGCTGATTTTGATTACCCTGAAGAAGGAGACTATCCAGAGGAAGAAGTTTTCTCTGAAGAAGATGATGATGACGAAGAGGTTGAAGTAGGTTTTTCTGCTAAAAAGGCCTTGGAGTATAAGCTTCCAAGCTTGCAACTCTTTGCGCCAGACAAACCAAAAGATCAGTCAAAAGAAAAGAAAATCGTTCGAGAAAATATTAAAATTTTGGAAGAGACCTTCGCAAGTTTTGGTATTAAAGTGACTGTAGAAAGAGCAGAAATCGGTCCGTCGGTGACCAAGTATGAAGTTAAACCTGCAGTTGGTGTCCGTGTCAACCGTATTTCAAACCTAGCAGACGACTTGGCTCTGGCCTTGGCTGCTAAAGATGTCCGTATCGAAGCACCGATTCCAGGGAAATCCTTGGTAGGTATCGAAGTTCCTAACTCGGAAATTGCAACTGTATCCTTCCGTGAGCTTTGGGAACAATCTCAAACAAAACCTGAAAATCTTTTAGAAATTCCTCTTGGGAAGGCCGTTAACGGAACAGCTCGTAGTTTTGATTTGGCAAAAATGCCTCACTTACTTGTAGCTGGTTCTACAGGTTCTGGTAAATCCGTTGCAGTTAATGGTATTATCGCAAGTATTCTGATGAAGGCTCGCCCGGACCAAGTCAAATTTATGATGGTGGACCCTAAGATGGTTGAGCTATCCGTTTACAACGATATCCCTCATCTCTTGATTCCAGTTGTGACCAACCCTCGTAAGGCCAGCAAGGCCCTTCAAAAAGTCGTTGATGAGATGGAAAACCGCTATGAACTTTTCGCTAAAGTCGGAGTTCGAAATATTGCTGGTTTTAATGCTAAGGTTGAGGAATTCAACGCTCAATCAGAGTACAAACAAGTACCTCTACCTTTAATCGTTGTGATTGTGGATGAGTTGGCTGACCTCATGATGGTTGCTAGCAAGGAAGTAGAAGATGCCATTATCCGACTTGGACAGAAGGCACGTGCGGCTGGTATTCACATGATTCTTGCAACCCAGCGTCCTTCAGTGGATGTTATCTCTGGTTTGATTAAGGCAAATGTGCCCTCACGTGTAGCATTCGCGGTTTCTTCAGGAACAGATTCACGTACGATTTTGGATGAAAATGGTGCGGAGAAATTACTCGGTCGAGGGGATATGCTCTTTAAACCAATTGATGAAAACCATCCTGTTCGTCTCCAAGGTTCCTTTATCTCAGATGATGATGTGGAACGTATCGTAAACTTTATTAAGGGTCAAGCTGATGCGGATTATGATGAAAGCTTTGACCCAGGAGAAGTATCTGAGTCAGAAGGTGAGTTTGGTTCAGGAGATGATGGTGGAGATCCACTTTTCGAAGAAGCCAAGGCATTAGTTATTGAAACTCAAAAAGCAAGTGCATCCATGATCCAGCGCCGTCTTTCGGTTGGATTTAACCGAGCCACTCGATTGATGGAAGAATTAGAGATGGCAGGTGTTATTGGACCTGCTGAAGGAACAAAACCTCGTAAAGTTTTACAACAATAAATTGTTTGAAAATAGAATAAAAATTCAAGAAATTACCTTTCGAAATTGGGATAATCTACTCTATTTTTTCGAAGGTAATTTCTTTTTTATGCCTATGATTATAGGTGTTCTTGTAGTAAAAAAACTTTCAGTCTGGTTCGGAATTTAGATTTTACTTTTACTAATTTTAACTAATATAGTATTGATTTTTAAACCGATTTTTGATATATTAAAATGGTTTAAGAAATATTTATATGTTTAAAAAATAAGCGAAAATAATGAAGGGGGTTATTTTTTTAAGACGAAATGCAAACGCTTACTTTTTAAGCAGGAAGGAATAAAAAATAATGGATAAAAGGTTATTTGAAAAACGTTGTAAATATAGTATTCGGAAATTTTCATTAGGTGTTGCTTCTGTTGTCATTGGTGCTACATTCTTTGGAACAAGTACTGTTTTGGCAGATACAGCCCAAACTGGGTCTACCGCAAATATGCCAGCTGATTTAGCAGCTGCTCTGGCAAATGCAAAAGATGATAATGGACATGATTTTGAAGCACCAAAACCTGGAGAAGATCAAGGTTCTCCTGAAGTTACCGAAGGACCAAAAACTGAGGAAGAATTATTAGAGAAAGAAAAAGAAGTTGCAACAAGTTCAGCAACTGAAAATGAACTTCCAAAGGATTTGCGTGAAAAACTCGATAAGGCTGAAGATAGTGGACATTCTGCTTCAAAAGAAGATTTAGAAAAAGAAGATAAAAGTTTAGTTCCAGAAGATGTTGCTAAAACTAAAAACGGTGAGTTAAATTACGGTGCGACTGTTGAAATTAAGAGCGAAGCTGGTATTGGTAGTGGGGTTGTTATCGGAGAAAATCTTGTCTTATCAGTATCTCATAACTTTATCAAGGATGTTCCGGATGGCAATAATCGTAAGGTAGCAGACAACATCGAAAGTGATAAAGATGTGTATACAGTTTCTTATGAAGGTGCACCAGACGTTAAGTTTAGTAAAAATGATGTAAAACACTGGGACCGTGAAGGCTTCCTAAAAGGTTATAAAAATGACTTAGCCATAGTCAAACTTCGCAGTCCACTTGCAAATGCTCCAGTTGAAGTTGCGGATAAACCATCAACTATTAAGGTAGGAGATAAGGTACATGTATTTGGCTATCCAAAAGGAGAGCTTGATCCAATTCTTAATACCACTGTCGAAGATATTAATGACCACGGAGAGGGCGTTCGTGGAATTAGTTACCAAGGAAGTGAACCTGGTGCCAGTGGTGGCGGAATCTTTGATGAAAATGGAAAATTAATTGGGATTCATCAAAACGGTGTATCTGGTAAACGTAGTGGTGGTATTCTTTTCTCACCTGCTCAATTAGAGTGGATTCAAAACTACATCAAAGGTATTGAAACAACTAAACCAGCGGGTCTAGATGCACTTGATAAACAAGTTGAAGATAAAGAAGACAAACCAAAAGAGGACAAACCAAAAGAGGATAAACCAAAAGAGGATAAACCTCAGGAAGAAAAACCAGCTGACAATAAACCTGCAGAAAACAAACCAGCTGAAAGAAAAGAAGTCAAACCAGAATGGAAAACTGTTGATAAGAAGGAACAACAAGGAACAGTAGCAATTCGTGAAGAAAAAGGTGTTCGATACAACCAACTCGCTTCAACAGCTCAAAATGATAACGGTAAAAATCCAGCCTTGTTCGAAAAAGAAGGTTTGACAGTTGATGCTAATGGGAATGCTACAGTTGATTTAACCTTCAAAGAAGAGTCTGAAACAGGCAAGTCTCGCTTTGGTGTCTTCATGAAATTTAAAGATACTGATAACAATGTTTTTGTAGGGTATGACCAAGGCGGATGGTTCTGGGAATACAAGACAAACGGTAGCGGATTATGGTATCAAGGCGAACGTGTCGCAGCACCAGTAAATGGTTC
This sequence comes from Streptococcus sp. CF8_St5-17, assembly GCF_024295665.1. Lineage (NCBI taxonomy): Bacteria > Bacillati > Bacillota > Bacilli > Lactobacillales > Streptococcaceae > Streptococcus > Streptococcus sp. CF8_St5-17. Next base: position 13,054 of record NZ_JANCOU010000005.1, on the reverse strand, counting down.
TGTTAATCATTTGACGATCAGTCTCAAATCGGATGGACAACTTAACGCAACAAACAATGATGTCAAGTTATTCGATACTCTTACCTTGCCTTCTGCAGTTAATGACAAATTAAAAGATGAGAAGAAGATTGTTCTTAAAGCTGGAACATACAATAGTAGTGAAAGAACAATTGTAAACATTAAAACAGATGACCAAGAAGGCGTTAAAGCAGACCAAGAAGTCGCTGAAAAAGAAAAAGGCGATGAAGTCGATGATCGTAATGTGAAATACGATACAATTGAGTCTACTGTTTTGAAAGCAGTCATTGACCAAGCCTTCCCTCGTATTAAAGAATATGTCCTTAATGGCAACAAGCTTCCAGGTCAACTTCAACCAATTAATCAAGTTGTTATCAATAAGCATGCCGTAACTCCGGAAGTTACCTATAAAAAAGTAAATTCAACGACTGCCGAGTACGAAATGAAACTTCGTGATGAGGAAAATCTCATCAATGCAGATATGACTGTTCGTTTACAAGTAGTGGGCAATCAACTTCACTTTGATGTGACTAAGATTGTCAACCATAACCAAGTAACGCCAGGACAGAAAATTGATGATGAACGTAAATTACTTTCTTCTATCAGCTTCCTAGGCAATGCCTTGGTATCTGTTTCAAGTGACCAACCTGGAGCTAAGTTTGATGGGGCAACCATGTCAAACAATACTCACGTAAGTGGTGACGACCATATCGAAGTAACCAATCCAATGAAAGAATTGGCCAAAGGTTACATGTATGGATTTGTTTCAACAGATAAACTTGCTGCTGGTGTATGGAGCAACTCACAAAACAGTTACGGTGGTGGTTCTTATGACTGGACACGTTTGACAGCCTACAAGAACACTATTGGTAATGCTAACTACGTTGAAATCCATAGTTCTGAATGGCAATGGGAAAAAGCACACAATGGTATTGTCTTCCCAGCATATACTAAGGAACTTCCAAGTGCTAAAGTTGTCATCACAGAAGATGCCAATGCTGATAATAAAGTAGACTGGCAAGATGGTGCGATTGCATACCGTAGTATCATGAACAACCCTCAAGGTTGGGAAAAAGTTAAAAATATTACAGCCTACCGTATCGCCATGAACTTTGGTTCACAGGCACAAAACCCATTCCTGATGACCTTGGATGGTATCAAGAAGATTAACCTCCACACAGATGGTCTTGGACAGGGTGTCCTCCTTAAAGGTTACGGTAGTGAAGGACATGACTCAGGTCACTTAAACTACGCGGATATCGGTAAACGTATCGGTGGTACGGAAGACTTTAAAGCTCTTATTGAAAAAGCTAAGAAATATGGTGCCCACCTCGGTATCCACGTTAACGCTTCAGAAACCTATCCTGAATCAAAATACTTCAATGAAAATATCCTACGTAAAAATGCTGATGGTAGCTATAGCTATGGTTGGAACTGGCTTGACCAAGGTATCAACATCGATGCAGCCTATGACTTGGCTCATGGACGTATAGCGCGTTGGGAAGAGTTGAAGAAAGAGTTGGGTGAAGGCCTAGACTTCATCTATGTCGACGTTTGGGGTAACGGTCAATCAGGAGACAACGGTGCTTGGGCAACTCACGTTCTTGCAAAAGAAATCAACCAACAGGGTTGGCGTTTTGCAATTGAGTGGGGCCATGGTGGTGAGTATGACTCTACCTTCCATCACTGGGCTGCAGACTTGACTTATGGCGGCTATACCAATAAAGGTATTAACAGTGCCATTACTCGCTTTATCCGTAACCACCAAAAAGATGCTTGGGTTGGTGATTACAGAAGCTATGGAGGTGCGGCTAACTACCCACTTCTAGGTGGATATAGCATGAAAGACTTCGAAGGCTGGCAAGGTCGTAGTGACTACAATGGTTATGTAACCAACTTGTTTGCCCACGATGTTATGACTAAGTACTTCCAACACTTCACTGTTAGCAAATGGGAAAATGGTAAACCAGTAACCATGACTGACAATGGTGGCACTTACAAGTGGACACCTGAGATGAAGGTTGAATTGGTCGATGAGGAAAACAACAAGGTAGTTGTTACTCGTAAATCTAATGATGTCAATAGCCCACAATACCGTGAACGAATTGTTACACTTAATGATCGTGTTATTCAGGATGGTTCAGCCTACTTGACTCCTTGGAACTGGGATGCCAATGGTAACAAGCTTACTGGTGACAAGGAAAAAATGTACTACTTCAATACTGAAAAAGGTGCAACAACTTGGACACTTCCTAGCGACTGGGCAAATGGTAAAGTTTACCTTTACAAACTAACAGACCAAGGTAAGACTGAAGAACAAGAAGTGGCTGTCAAAGATGGTAAGATTACCCTCGACCTTCTAGCAAATCAACCATATGTTCTCTATCGTTCTAAACAAACTAATCCTGAAATGTCATGGAGTGAAGGAATGCACATCTATGACCAAGGATTTAACAGTGAATCTTTAGACCATTGGAAGATTGAAGGTGACGCTTCTAAAGCGACAGTTGTCAAATCTCAAGGTGCAAACCAAATGCTCCGCATCCAAGGCAATAAAGAAAAAGTTAGTCTCACTCAAAAATTGACTGGCTTGAAGCCAAATACAAAATATGCAGTTTATGTCGGTGTTGATAACCGTAGTGATGCTAAAGCAAGCATTACTGTTAACACTGGTGAGAAAGAAGTGACTAACTACACGAATAAGTCACTTGCTCTTAACTACGTTAAAGCATACGCTCATAACACTCGTACTGACAATGCAACAGTTGATGATAGAAGTTACTTCCAAAACATGTATGCCTTCTTCACAACAGGTTCAGATGTATCAAATGTAACCTTGACCTTGAGTCGTGAAGCAGGAGATGAAGCAACTTACTTCGATGAAATCCGTACTTTCGAAAATGATTCAAACATGTACGGTGATGGTCATGATACTGCAAAAGGCGTCTTCAAACAAGACTTTGAAAATGTCGGACAAGGTATCTTCCCATTTGTCATCGGTGGAATCGAAGGTGTTGAAGATAACCGTACTCACTTGTCTGAAAAACATGGTCCATACACACAACGTGATTGGAATGGCAAGAAAGTTGACGACGTTATCGAAGGAAATTGGTCACTCAAGACAAACGGTCTCGTTAGCCGTCGTAACTTGGTTTACCAAACAATTCCACAAAACTTCCGCTTTGAAGCAGGTAAGACCTACCGTATCACATTTGACTACGAAGCAGGTTCTGATAGTACTTACGCCTTTGTAGTAGGTAAGGGAGAATTCCAATCTGGTCGTCGTGGTAGCCAAGCAAGCGACCTCGAAATGCATGAATTACCAAACTCATGGACTGATTCTCAAAAAGCGAAACGTGCAACCTTCCTTGTGACAGGTGCTGAAACTGGCGATACTTGGGTAGGTATCTACTCTACAGGTAACGCAAGTAATACTCGTGGAGATTCTGGTGGTAATGCTAACTTCCGTGGTTACAATGACTTCATCATGGATAGACTTCAAATCGAAGAGATTGTCTTGACTGGTAAGATGATGACAGAAAATGCTGTTAAGAATTATCTTCCAACTGTAGCCATGACTAACTACACCAAAGAAAGTATGGATGCTTTGAAAGAAGCAGTCTTCAACCTCAGTCAAGCCGATGATGACATTAGTCTGGAAGAAGCTAAAGCAGAAATCGATAAGGTCAATGCTCTTAAAGATGCTTTAGTAATGAAGAAAGTAGCTCTTGTGGCAGATGACTTTGCAAGTCTTTCAGCTCCTGCTCAGGCTGGTGAAGGTCTTGAAAATGCCTTTGATGGCAACTTGTCTAGTCTATGGCATACATCATGGGGCGGAGGCGATGTTGGTAAACCAGCAACCATGGTCTTGAAAGAACCAACTGAAATTACAGGCTTCCGTTATGTTCCACGCGGTTCAGGTTCAAATGGTAACTTGAGAGATGTGACTCTTGTTGTTACTGATGAAACAGGTAAGGAGCATACCTTCAATGCAACTAATTGGGCTGATAATAACAAACCAAAAGATATCGACTTTGGTAAGACTATCAAAGCTAAGAAGATTGTCCTAACTGGAACAAGAACTTATGGAGATGGTGGTAATCAATATCAATCAGCTGCAGAATTGATCTTTGCTCGTCCTCAAGTTGCTGAAGCAGGTCTTGACACAAGTGCATATGAAGCAGCCTTGGCTAAAGCTCAAAAATTGACTGATAAGAGCAATCAAGAAGAAGTGGCAAGTGTAGTTGCAAGCATGAAGTATGCAACAGATAACCACCTCTTAACAGATCGAATGGTGACATTCTTTGCAGAATATTTGGATCAGTTGAAGGATTCAACACCAACCCCAGATCCGAAACCAACCCCAGATCCAGAACCAACTCCAGATCCGAAACCAACCCCAGATCCAGAGCCAACTCCAGATCCAGAACCAACTCCAGATCCGAAACCAACTCCAGATCCAGAGCCAACCCCAGATCCAGAACCAACTCCAGATCCGAAACCAACCCCAGATCCAGAACCAACTCCAGATCCGAAACCAACCCCAGATCCAGAACCAACTCCAGATCCGAAACCAACTCCAGATCCAGAACCAACTCCAGATCCAGAGCCAACTCCAGATCCGAAACCAACTCCAGAACCTGAAGTACTATCAAGTAAGGGCGATCAAGAACCACCAGTAGTTGAAATTCCTGAATTTATAGGTGGCGTTAATGCTGCAGAAGCGGCTGTTCATGAAATCCCAGAGTTCAAGGGTGGCGTTAATTGGGTTGAAGCGGACAAGAATGAGCTCCCAGAATTCGAGGGTGGCGTTAACGCAGTTGAAGCAGATAAGAATGAGCTCCCAGAGTTCAAGGGTGGAGCTAATTGGGTTGAAGCGGCTAAGAATGATGTTCCTGAGTATAAAGAAACATTAGCTGCAGGAGACAATCAGACAAGTCCAGTTGCAGAAAAACTTGATCAGAAACCAGCTCTTACACCAACACCTGCTATGCAAGCAGCACAAAAAGAAGCAGATCAGTCTAAACTTCCTGAAACTGGTGAAGACACAACTGAACACCTCTTCCTAGCTGGTCTTACATTAGCAATGTCTGCTCTATTTCTTCAAAAAAGAAAAGAAGATTAAAATATAATAGAGTTTTATACTATGAAAACTCAAACTCCTAGCTTATTGTAATGGAGAAAAACAAACACCTAGAGAGGACCTCTTGGTCCTCCCTTTTTAAAAGGGAAATGATAACGCTTACCCAATTTAAGCGTGGGAAAGGAAATAAAGAAAATGGGAAAACATTTTTTTGAGAGACGGTGTCATTACAGTATACGTAAGTTTGCAATGGGCGCTGCTTCTGTCATGATTGGTGCAAGCATTTTTGGTGCTGGTATGGTTCAAGCAGCAGAAACAGAAGGGCCTGCAGAGACAGAAGGCACGGTAACACAGGTTCAGCCCCTAGATAAGTTACCAGCGGATATAGCAGCAGCTATTGAAAAAGCTGAATCAGCAAAACCAACTGATCCTACTGAAACGAATCCGACTGATACGGAAGCTCAGCCTGAAAATACTGGAGAAGTATCTCCAAAACCAGCAGAAACTCCAGTTCCTAAGGAAGAAGCAACACCAAAACCAGCAGAAACTTCAAAAGAAGAAGCAGCACCAGTAGCTAAACCAGCAGAAAAGCCAGTGACTAAAGATTTGGTTGAAACTCCAGATGTCAATCATTTGGAAAAGGCTACTGCAACAGCTTCAAACCATGAAGCCAACACACCATTTACAGCTGAGAAGGCAATTGATGGAAATCCAGATACTCGATGGGCAACTGACCGTGATGTTGTGAAACCAACAATCGAATTTAAGCTTGAAAAGACAACCTTAATCAAGCATGTGGAAATCGATTGGGATCGTCGTGTTCGTGGTGAACAAAATGACCCAAACATCAAATCTTGGAATCTTTATTATGCAGGTCAAGACGAAGTCAATGGATCAGGTCCTGGAGAATGGAAGTTGGCTCATCAACGGACAGGAACTCCGGTTCTAGATGAAAAAGTTGACTTAAAAGAAGCTGTTCAAGCTAAGTATCTCAAACTTGAAATTACAGATTATCAAGCCGGTACTATGCAATGGAAAAATGTGGGTATCCAAGAAATTCGTGCCTACTCAAACATTCCAGACACCAGCAAACCAACAGATATTCGTCAAGTTACAGAAATAGCGGTTGCTGAAGACGGAAAATCACTTGTATTACCTAAATTACCTGGTCAAGTTAGCTTGATTGGAAGCAATAAGCAAGGTGTTATCGACCTAAATAATAAAATCTACACACCGCTGACAGAACAACATGTCAAAGTGATGGTTCAACAAACGAATGATAACCATACCTTCACAAAAGAATTTGAAGTTGTCATTAAAGGCTTGCATGCGGATGAAGGTGTTGGAACCAAACCTGCAGTTGCCCCAGCAGTTCAACAATGGTACGGCACTGAAGGTAAAACTTCTATTACTTCTGAAACTGTCATTTCAGTAGGAGATTCAGGATTTGACAAGGAAGCTAAGTTCTACCAAACTGACCTTGAAAATCGTGGTTTGGAAGTCGCAACCGGTGATCAATCAGCTCAAAACCGAATTGAATTTAAAAAGGTTGAAGACAAGGGCTATGGTAAAGAAGGCTATGGTATCACCATTAAAGATGGAGTTATCACAGTAGAAGCAGCGACTAATGCAGGTGCATTTTACGCAACTCGTACTCTTCTTCAAATGGGAGAAAATGACCTACAGAACGGTGAAATCCGTGACTTCCCAAGCTTCAGCCACCGTGGTTTTATGCTAGACACAGGTCGTAAGTTTATTCCTTATGACACGCTTGTAGATATCATGCTAAATATGGCTTACTACAAGATGAATGACTTGCAGTTGCACCTTAATGATAACTATATCTTCCTAGAAAAACACTTGGAAGGAAAACATCTTAGTCAACAAGAGGAACTGGACTATGTTCTAAAAAATGCCAAGACAGGTTTCCGTGTGGAAACTGATGTTGTCGGAGAAAATGGTGAAAAATTAACATCAGACGAGCATTATACTAAGGAAGAAATGCAACAGATCATCAAATTGGCTAAAGCTTTGCATATCAACCTTGTTCCTGAGATTGACACACCAGGTCACGCTTTGTCCTTTGTTAAAGTTCGTCCAGACCTTATGTATAAAGGTAGTCTGAGCGATTATAGAGGTAAGCACAATGTAGAACGTGTTGCTATGTTGGACTTGGATAATAAGTACGAAGAAACTCTTGCTTTTGTTAAATCAGTCTATGATAAATTGCTCGATGGAGAAAATGCACCACTTCATGGTGTCTCAACAGTTCATATCGGAACTGATGAGTACTACGGCAGTAGAGAAAGCTATCGTCGCTACGTCAACGATATGATTCAGTACATCAAAGGAAAAGGTTATACACCTCGTATTTGGGGCTCACTTAGTGCTAAGCCTGGTACAACGCCAGTTGATTGGAATGGAGTAGAAGTTGATATCTGGAGTATTGGTTGGCAACGTCCAGCGGCTGCAATTGCTCAGGGTGCCAAGATTATCAATATCACAGATATTCCAACCTATAGTGTCCCAAGCGGAAGCAACAGTCAAGGTGGTTATGGCGATTATGCTAACTACGAAACTCAATACAATCGCTGGACACCAAATGACTTCTCAACAGGTGGAGGACCACGCTTAGAAGCCTCTAATCCAAATATCATCGGTGGTGGTCATGCAGTTTGGAATGACAACATTGACCTCCATGAAACTGGTTTAACTTCATATGATATTTTTAAACGCTTCTTCAAGAGTATGCAATCAACTGCAGAACGCACTTGGGGTTCAGATCGTGCAGCTAAGACCTATGCAGAACGTATCCAACCAACAAGTGTTTATGCACCACGTTCAAATCCAGAAAAAACAATAGAAGATAGCGACCTCTTTACAATTAAACCAGAAACTATCAAGGAATATCTTGCTAAGAATGTGAAGAAAACAGAAGCAGGTTTGAACTTCGAAAAAGATTCTAGCATCGAAGGTTTAGTAGGTGATGTTGGCCCTAGTCACGTTTTGAAATTGGATGTGACAGTGACTGGTGAAGGCGAACAAGTCTTCTCTACAAGTGGGGACAACCAACTTTATCTTGCGGACAAGGATGGCTACTTAGCTTATAAATTTGAACAATTCCATATTCAATTCAACAAGAAACTTGAGAAAAATAAACGTTATCAAATCTCTGTTGTTACGAAACCACAAAAAACAGAAGTTTATGTAGATGGTGAAAAAGTTGAGCGTATTGCAAATCCAGCTCACCCTCGCTTGGCTCACAATAGCTTGGTACTTCCACTTGAAACAATCGGTGGCTTCCAAGGAATCTTGCATAGTGCAGAGTTGTCAAATGAAGCATTTGTAAACCCACGTTTGATTCCAACAGATCACTTCACAGTTTCTGCAACTAGTCAGGAAACACCAGGAACAGAAACAGAAGGACCAGTCGAAAAAGCCTTTGACAATGATCCAAACACCTTCTGGCATTCTAAATGGACTGGACATCAGGCTCCATATACCGTTGCTATGAATTTGAATGCTCCTGAAAAAGTCAATGGTTTGACTTATCTTCCACGTCCTGGTGGTGGTAACGGAGTCGTGACATCTTATGAAATCTATGCTCAAAAAGATGGTCAAATGGTTAAAGTTGCTTCAGGAACTTGGGAAAATAATACTAAAGAAAAAACGGTTAATTTTGCAGCAGTTGAAACCAATAAGGTAGAATTTAAAGTTCTGTCAGGTGTCGCAGGATTTGGTAGTGCCGCAGAAATTCAACTTCTCAAGCCACTTTCTGATAGTGAATCAGAAGAACCAGTTGCTCCAGAAAAACCTGTCACTCCTGAGAAACCGGTGACTCCAGAACAACCAAAAGTTGAAGAAGTAAGCGATGGTACAACTGAACTTGCGGATAGCTTTGTAGCTACAAAACCAGCCAGTGATGATGCGATTGCTGCTGCAGCACAAAGTCAAGACTATCTCAAGAAAGAATACAAGGTATTCCCAACACCACAAAAAGTTACTTACGGTGAAGGTGTCACTAAACTTCAAAAACAAGTCAATCTTGTTATGGGAGACCATCTAGATATTTACACTCGCAACCGCTTGAAGAGTGTACTACAAGATCATCAAATCTCTTATACAAGTAGTCAAGCTGCAGTAGCAGGTGCTACAAATATCTATCTTGGTGTTCATGGTCAACATTCACAGGCTGAAAAAGAAATATCTGGTATTTCTCAAGGACTCTTTGATAAGATTGATGCTTATGCTTTGTCAATCAAGAACAATACAATCTCAATCGTTGGTAAAGATACAGATGCTGTCTTCTATGGATTGACGACTCTTAAACACATGCTTAATGAAAGTGAAGCTCCAGTTTTACGTAATGTAACTGTTGAAGACTACGCTGAAATTAAGAATCGTGGTTTTATCGAAGGTTACTATGGAAATCCATGGAGCAATGCTGATCGTGCTGAATTGATGCGCTATGGTGGTGACTTGAAGTTGACTCAATACTTCTTTGCTCCAAAAGACGATCCATACCACAACAAGAAATGGCGTGAACTTTATCCAGAAGAAAAATTAGCTGAAATCCGTGAATTGGCGCGTGTTGGAAACCAAAACAAGACCCGCTATGTTTGGACCATCCACCCATTCATGAACAACCGTATCCGTTTTGGTAACGATGCTGACTACCAAAAAGATCTTGAAACCATTAAGGCTAAATTCACTCAATTGATGGATGTCGGTGTCCGTGAGTTCGGTATTTTGGCCGATGATGCTCCAAGCCCAGTTGGTGGCTACAATAGCTACAACCGCTTGATGAAGGACATGACAGACTGGTTGACTGAAAAACAAGCAACTTATGTTGGCCTTCGTAAGGAAATGATCTTCGTTCCAGGTCAATATTGGGGTAATGGTCGTGAAGATGAGTTGAAATCTCTAAATGAAAATCTTCCAACTTCAACTTCTATGACCCTTACTGGTGGTAAGATTTGGGGTGAAGTATCAGAAAACTTCCTATCTAACCTTAAGAACAATCTGACTGCAGGTGGTAAGACTTACCGTCCAGTTTCTCTATGGATTAACTGGCCATGTACAGATAACTCTAAACAACACTTAATCTTGGGCGGCGGTGAGAAATTCCTTCATCCAAATGTGGATCCTAGTCTCCTTTCAGGTATCATGTTGAACCCAATGCAACAATCTGAGCCTTCGAAGATTGCCCTCTTCTCAGCAGCTCAATACGCATGGAAACAATGGAAATCTGAAGACGAGGCTAAGAAAGTAAATGATATTGCCTTCAACTTTGTTGAAACAGGCAAATTTACTGACAGTGAAACATCTGTTGCCTTCCGTGAACTTGGTAAACACATGATTAACCAAAACATGGATGGTCGTGTTGTGAAGTTAGAAGAGTCTGTTGAGCTTGCACCAAAATTAGATGCCTTCATGGCTAAGCTAAAAGCAGGTCAAGATGTTAGCGCAGAGCGTGCAGAATTGCGTGCAGAATTTGCAAAACTGAAAGCAGCAGCTCAACTTTATAAAGCGTCTGGTGACGAAAAGATGCGTTCTCAAATCCATTACTGGTTGGATAACACTATTGACCAAATGGATGCTTTGAGTGCTTTCCTAGATGGATCAGAAGCTATTAAAAACAATGATTCTGCTAGACTTTGGGATAGCTACTACAAGGGCTTGAAGCTTTATGAACAGTCTCAAACTTATACTTTCCATTATGTAGACCATGATGAAAAAGCTGAGTTGGGTGTACAACATATCCGACCATTCTTGCTTGGTCTTCGTGAAATCCTTGCAACTGAAGTTCAAAAAGCCTTGCATCCAGACCAAGTCATTAGTACTTTTATTACGAACCGTACAGGTGTAGAAGGTGGACTTGCTGAAGTCACTGATGGTGATTTAGGAACACATGCCCTTATCAAATCACCAAACAGTATCCAAACTGGTGATTACATTGGTTTGAAATTTAACAAGGCTGTTCCAATCCAAAACTTAACATTTGCAATGGGAACTCAAGCAAATCCACGCGATACCTTTAACAATGCTAAGGTTGAGTATCTCAATGAAAATGATGAGTGGGTAACACTTTCAGAACCAAGCTACACTGGTAATGAGCCTCTTCTTAAATTTGAAAATCTCAATATCAATGCTAAAGCTGTTCGAATGATTGCAACTTCTGATCGTGAAAATACTTGGTTTGCTGTACGAGAAATCGCTGTGAACCGTCCTGTGGAAGTAAGTCGTCCTAAACAGGCAGCCACAGTGACCATCAGTCCAAATCTCATGTACAAGTACAATACGACAGTTGCTTCCATTACAGATGGTCGTGATAATACTGAAGCAATGCTTGCAAATGCTGATCGAACTGATACAACTCCAGTCGATGGTTGGGTTCAACTAGACTTGGGTGGAGTCAAACCTGTAACTAAGGTTCGCCTCGTTCAAGGATCAGGAGATAAATTGGCAGAAGGTGTTCTTGAGTATTCTACAGATGGTACTTCATGGCAAGAATTGGATCGTTTGACTGGTGAACAAACCAAAGAAATTGAAACTCCAATTTCAGCTCGCTACATCCGTGTTCGTAACACCAAGAATATCAATCTATGGTGGCGTATCGCTGACTTCTCAGTTGAGACACGTGCTGGTAATAGCGAGATGACAGACACCAATGTTGAAAGTTTGAAATCAACTCCAGTATATGACAGTCTCGGTCGTTATGACATGCAAATTCCAAGTGGAACTAAGCTTCCAGCTCATAGCTACTTGGGTATGAAGCTAGACCGCCTACACCAAGCTGAAAGCATTCAGGCTATTGGTATTGGAAATCCAGCCCTTGACTTGGAATACTCTCCAAATGCACAAGAATGGTATCCAGCTAGCCAAGTAACTGATAAGTCCTTGGTACGTTATGCTCGTTTGGTCAATAAGACCGACCAAGAACAAGCAGTGACAGCAACATCTCTATTGGTTAAGACAAAAGAAGTCCAACCAACTAAACTGGATTCTACATCTATGGGAATCGATGCCCATTATGGTGCAAATGATGTTCGCAAGATCAAGAATTTGGATCAGTTGTTTGATGGTGTTTACAATAATTTTGTAGAGTTCTCTGACTATGCACGTAAAGATGGTCACATTACCTTGAAACTTGGTAGTGAACGTGAAATCAAGAAGATTAGAGCCTACATCCAAGACGGTACGAAGAACTATCTTCGTGATGGTAAGATTCAAGTCAGCCAAGACGGTAAGACTTGGACAGACGTTGTGACAGTAGGTGATGGTGTCGCTAATGAAATGCGTGATGATTCATTGACAGATGGATGGACACATGATTCTAAGATGCCTGGAAATCGCTACATCGAGGGTGAACTTGCAAGCCCAGTTAAAGCTAATTATCTCCGTGTTCTCTTCACTGCTAATTACGATGCTCGTTTTGTTGGATTTACTGAGTTGGTTATCAATGATGGCGAATTTGTGAAACCAATTAACGACCCAACTGTTCAAGGAAATAGTGGAGAAAGTCGAGGCAATCTATATACAAATCTTGTAGATGGCAAAGTCTTGACAAGCTATAAGGCTGAGAAAGAACAAGGTGAGCTTGTCTACCACTTGTCAGACCCAACAGACGCTAACCATATTCGCCTTGTTTCAAGTATTCCTCAAGGAGTGAAAGCTCGTGTGCTTGCTCGTACTCTGAAAACAGACAGAGACGGTGCTTGGACAGATTTGGGAGCAATTACTTCAAGCTTCCAAACATTTGCAGTGAGAGATAAGGCTCCGTTACTTGATGTCAAACTCATTTGGGAAGGTGGCAAACCAGAGTTCTATGAAATGACGACATATTATCAAGAACTTTCAGAAGAACCTGAGCAACCAACTCCAGATCCAGAACCAACTCCAGATCCAGAGCCAACTCCAGATCCAGAGCCAACTCCGAACCCAGAGCCAACT
>NZ_JANCOU010000004.1:0-157528 GCF_024295665.1 Streptococcus sp. CF8_St5-17 | reverse complement strand
TAGTTGAAGTTACTTTTTTTATTTTTAGGTTAAGAAACCTCGTCTCTTGCTGGGAAAGTAAACCCTTCTCCAAGGATTTCGTGAGCTTCCGTGATAGTGATAAAGGCCATCGGATCAACTGTATGAATCATTTCTTTCATCTTGACAATTTCATTTCTTGCGACAATACAGTAAATAATCTTTAAGTCCTTTTTGCTATAGTAGCCTTGTCCTGAGATAAAGGTAACACCACGACCGAGTTCTTCGTTAATTTTATCGGCTAATTCCATCGGTTTTTGAGTGATAATCATAAATCCTTTTCCAGCATATCCACCCTCACCGATTAAGTCAATAACTCTTGAAACGATGAAGTCAAATAAGAGAGTATAGGTTACAAGACGTAGGTCTTGGAAGATGATTAAAATCAACATTAGAATCAGAAAATCAAGTCCAAAAAGCAATTTTCCAACAGAGATATTGGTGTATTTATTAAGGATACGAGCGACGATATCAGTACCACCAGTTGTTCCACCCGCATTGAAAATAACACCAAGTCCAACACCTAGGAGGACACCAGCTACTAAAGCAACCACAACGAGATCTCCTTCAAGGTTAAACTGAAGAGGAATCTTCTCAAAGATAGCTAACCAGACGGAGACAGCGATGGTTCCAAGTAGACTGGAATATAGTGATCTTAGTCCAAATATTTTCCAAGCTAGTAAGAAGAGAGGGATATTAATCAAGATATTCATCAGCGAAATAGGGATGTTAAAGAGATAGTAGGTAATCAAGGTTATCCCTGTTGCTCCACCTTCGAACAAGTGATGTGGAACAACAAAATAGGTAAGTCCGAAGGCGAAAATAGCAGCTCCGAAAATAATAGTTACAGTTGATTTAATATGCCGAAGCATAGAGCTCCCTCCTATATTTATTTGTGCAAAAGTAAAGTAGTGAGAGTTTGACTACAAAAGTTTTATTACAATTTCATGGATTCAATTTTCTCAGAATCAGGTGTGACACGAAGCGTTTTTTGACCTGTATAAGTCACAAATCCAGGTTTTCCACCAGTTGGTTTATTAAGCTTTTTAACCTCAATCATATCAACTTGAACAAGATTGGAAAGGCGTCCTTTCGAATAGTAGGCAGCTAGTTCTGCAGCATCCGTCTTGACTTCGTCAGAAGGATTCAGATTTCCTGAGATGACAACGTGGCTTCCTGGTATATCCTTAGCATGGAACCAAAGTTCCTCTTTGCGTGCTATTTTAAAGGTCAACTCTTCGTTTTGAAGATTGTTTCGTCCAACGAGAATAATGGTTTTACCATCGCTAGCTAGATATTTCTCTGGCTTTTTACGCTTTTGAATTTTCTCGCGTTGGCGTCTTCTAATAAAGCCTGTTTGAATTAATTCTTCACGAATTTCAGCAATTTCATCTAACCCAGCTTGGCTGAGAACTGTCTCTACACTTTCCAAATAAAGAATTGTTGCCTTGGTTTCTTCAATTAGTTCAGTCAGATATTTGACAGCCTCTTTTAACTTCTGATAACGTTTGAAGTATTTTTGAGCGTTTTGGTTTGGTGTTAAAGCCTTATCAAGTGCAATTGTGATAGGCTGATTGGTGTAGTAGTTATCTAATATGACTTGGTCTTGGTCGTTTGGAACTTGATGAAGAAAAGTCGTTAGTAATTCGCCTTTTTGACGAAATTCTTCAGCGTTTTCGGTAGCTTGAAGTTCTTTTTCTTGTTTCTTCAGTTTTTGACGATTTTTTTGTAGTTCATTTTCAACACGACGAATGAGTTCACTAGCCTGTTGTTTGACACGATCACGTTCTGCCTTATCTTTGTAAAAAACATCAAGAAGTTGAGATAAGCTTGAAAAATGTCCTTCAATTTTAGTTGAAAAAGGGACACAAGAAAAAGACTTATCAGTTAAGCATGGATTTGTTTCTTGATTAAAAAAGTTACGGAAATTGGAAAGTCTTTCAATAGTTAATAAATTTTCTAATTCAAATGCCGTATCACGGCCTAAACCTTGAAAGAGAACTTGAAGATTTTTAGCTGTCAATTCCTGTGTTTGTAGGATTTCAAAAAGTTTTTCATCCTTGATGGTAAAAGGATTGAGAGCCTCCGTACTTGGTGGTGCTAAGTACGTTGCACCAGGTAGGAGTGTACGGTAACTATTTTGAGAGAAACCAATGTGTTTGATAACCTCAAGAACTTTATTGCTAGACTTATCTACAAGGAGAATATTACTATGTTTACCCATAATCTCAATGATGAGGGTGGCTTGGATATTGTCTCCAATCTCATTCTTGTTAGAAACAGTGATTTCAACGATTCGATCGTTTTCAATCTGCTCGATAGACTCGATAACAGCACCCTGTAAATATTTCCTCAAAACCATGATAAAGGTAGAAGGTTGAGCAGGGTTTTCAAAGGTCGTTTCTGTTAACTGGATGCGTCCGAAAACAGGGTGAGCAGAAAGGAGCAGACGATGACTTTGGCGATTGCTACGGATTTGTAAGACCAATTCTTGGTCAAAGGGTTGATTAATTTTTTGAATGCGACCGTTTAGTAATTCAGCTCGCAATTCCTCAACCATGTGGTGTAAAAAAAATCCATCAAATGACATGGTTCTCTCCTTATGAATGTATTCCATAGTATTATATCAAAAAGGTAGAATAAAATCATAGAAATATGGTATAATAAAGCCAAGTAAAGAGAATCGAGAAGCACATGTATATTGAAATGGTAGATGAAACTGGTCAGGTTTCTGAAGAAATTTTAAAGCAAACACAAGAAATTTTGGAATTTGCTGCTAAAAAAATTGGAAAAGAAGACAAGGAGATGGCAGTCACTTTTGTGACCAATGAACGCAGTCATGAACTCAATTTAGAGTTTCGTGATACTGACCGTCCAACAGACGTTATTAGTCTTGAATACAAACCTGAATTAGAGATTACCTTTGACGAAGAGGATTTGGCAGAAGATCCTGACTTAGCAGAAATGATGTCAGAATTTGATTCTTATATCGGCGAGTTATTCATTTCAATTGATAAAGCGCATGAGCAAGCTGAAGAGTACGGTCATAGTTTTGAACGTGAAATGGGCTTTTTAGCTGTGCACGGTTTTTTACACATAAACGGTTATGATCACTACACTCCGGAAGAAGAAGCGGAGATGTTCGGTTTACAAGAAGAAATTTTAACAGCCTATGGACTCACAAGACAATAAACGAAAATGGAAGAATCGCGACTTGCTTTCAAGTTTAGATTTTGCCCTGACAGGTATTTTTACTGCCATAAAAGAAGAGCGTAATATGAGAAAGCATACGGTGACTTCTCTCTTAGTTCTACTTGCAGGCATTGTTTTTCAAGTTTCCAGAATTGAATGGCTATTTCTCCTATTAAGCATTTTTTTAGTAATTGCTTTTGAGATTTTAAATTCTGCTATTGAAAATGTAGTGGATTTGGCTAGCCATTATCACTTCGATATGCTTGCAAAGAAGGCTAAAGACATGGCTGCAGGTGCAGTTCTTGTTGTGTCTTTATTTGCTGCAGTGACTGGACTTATCATTTTCATCCCTAGGATTTGGGATTTGCTATTTTAAACATTATAGAGGTAACTATGACATTTAAATCAGGCTTTGTAGCCATTTTAGGACGTCCCAATGTTGGGAAGTCAACTTTTTTGAATCATGTCATGGGGCAAAAAATTGCCATCATGAGTGACAAGGCGCAGACAACGCGCAACAAGATTATGGGAATCTACACGACCGATAAGGAACAGATTGTCTTTATCGATACGCCGGGAATTCACAAACCTAAGACAGCTCTTGGAGATTTCATGGTAGAGTCAGCCTATAGCACTCTTCGTGAAGTCGATACCGTTCTCTTTATGGTTCCTGCTGATGAACCACGTGGGAAGGGTGACGATATGATTATCGAACGACTCAAGGCTGCTAAGGTTCCTGTGATTCTCGTGGTAAACAAGATTGACAAGGTGCACCCAGACCAACTTTTGGCTCAGATCGATGACTTCCGTAATCAGATGGACTTTAAGGAAATTGTACCGATTTCAGCTCTACAAGGAAATAATGTTTCGCGTTTGATCGATATTTTGAGCGAAAACTTAGAAGAAGGTTTCCAATATTTCCCGTCAGATCAAATCACAGATCACCCAGAGCGTTTCCTAGTATCAGAGATGATTCGTGAAAAAGTTTTACACTTAACGCGTGAGGAAATTCCACACTCAGTTGCAGTAGTGGTTGATTCTATGAAACGAGATGAGGAAACCGATAAAGTTCATATTCGAGCAACCATTATGGTCGAGCGTGACAGCCAAAAAGGAATTATCATTGGTAAAGGCGGTGCCATGCTCAAGAAAATTGGAACCATGGCTCGTAAAGATATCGAACTCATGCTAGGTGACAAGGTCTTCCTAGAAACATGGGTCAAGGTTAAGAAAAATTGGCGCGATAAGAAATTAGATCTTGCTGATTTTGGTTACAACGAAAAAGAATATTAAGAAGAGGTGGGCAGTAGCCTGCTTCTTGTTTTTAGAAAAGGAGGAGCTATGCCTGAATTACCTGAGGTCGAAACGGTTCGGCGTGGACTAGAAAAATTGATTCTGGGGAAGAAGGTTGCTAGTCTTGACATTCGTTACCCCAAGATGATTAAGACAGATTTGGACCAATTTCGAAAGGAACTGCCTGGTCAAGTTATCTTATCAATGGGACGCCGTGGCAAGTATCTACTTTTCTATTTATCTGATAAAGTCCTTATCTCACATTTGAGAATGGAAGGCAAGTATTTTTATTACCCAGACCAAGTTCCAGAACGTAAACACGCTCATATTTTGATACATTTTGAAGATGGTGGTACTTTGGTGTATGAGGATGTTCGTAAGTTTGGGACTATGGAATTGCTTGCTCCGAAGCTTTTAGAAGCTTACTTTGTTACTAAAAAATTAGGTCCGGAACCGACTGAGCAAGATTTTGATTTAGCAAGATTAAAACTAGCCTTGAAAAAGTCTAAAAAACCAATTAAATCTCATTTGCTGGACCAGACTCTTGTAGCAGGATTAGGAAATATCTATGTTGATGAAGTTCTTTGGAGAGCGAAGATTCATCCGTTTAGAAGTTCTAATAGTTTAAGCTCCCAAGAGGCTAGAAAAGTCCATGATGAAACCATTAAGGTTCTAGGACAGGCTGTTGAAAAGGGAGGGTCCACTATCCGAACCTATACCAATGCTTTTGGAGAAGATGGCACTATGCAGGAATTTCATCAAGTATACGACAAGGCAGGTCAAGCTTGTTCGCGTTGCGGAGCTATCATCGAAAAGATTCAACTTGGTGGTCGTGGAACTCACTTTTGTCCTAAGTGTCAAAGGAGGAAGTAATGGCTAAAATCATTGGAATTACTGGAGGCATTGCATCTGGGAAGTCAACTGTTATAAATTTTCTTAGACACAAAGGGTTTGAAGTCGTTGATGCGGATGCCCTTGTGCACCAACTACAAAAACCAGGTGGACGTCTCTATCAGATTTTAGTGGAGCACTTTGGGGAGAAGATCCTTCTTGAGAATGGTGAACTGAATCGCCCCATTCTGGCTAGTCTTATTTTTTCAAAGCCCGAAGAGCAGGAATGGTCTAAGAGAACCCAAGGAGAAATTATTCGTGAGGAGTTAGCCATTTTACGAAATCAGTTGGCTCGGACTGAAGCACTCTTTTTCATGGATATTCCCCTGCTTTTTGAGCAGGACTATGCTTCATGGTTTGACGAAACTTGGTTAGTCTATGTAAATCGTGATGTTCAATTGGAGCGATTAATGAGACGGGATCAAATTTCAAAAGAAGCAGCTGAATCCCGTTTAAACTCTCAATGGCCTTTAGAAAGAAAAATTAGTCTGGCTAGCCACAGTCTAGATAATAATGGAAATCAAGAACAGCTGATAGCTCAGGTAGTTCAGTTGCTTGATGAAATGTGTCTATAAATCAACTTTGTTAGGAAGGAGAATTTTGGTATTGTTTGTTCAAGTCATCTTAGATTAAAATAGTATCAAATACAAAAATCTAGTGCGTGTAAAAATTAATCTAAAATGCTCCTCTTGTGGCAGCATGAATTATCTAACCAGTAAGAACTCTAAAACACATCCAGATAAGATTGAAGTCTTAAAGTATTGTCCCAAAGAAAGAAAAGTGACTCTACATCTTGAATCTAAGTAGAAATTATGGTAGAATAATAGGGATTTTAAGGAGTTTGATATGTATAACCTATTATTAACCATTTTATTAGTATTATCTGTTGTGATTGTGATTGCAATTTTTATGCAACCAACTAAAAATCAATCTAGCAATGTATTTGATGCCAGCTCAGGTGATTTGTTTGAACGTAGCAAAGCGCGTGGTTTTGAAGCCGTAATGCAACGTTTGACAGGAATCTTAGTCTTTTTCTGGCTAGCCATTGCCTTAGCATTGACGGTATTATCAAGTAGATAAGAAAATAATGGGCGAGACTAGGTCTTTGCCTATTTTTATTTTTGAAAGAAATAAGGTTTTACGCCAAAAAGAAAAATTTTAACAATCTAGAAAGAAAACATGAAAGATAGAATAAAAGAATATTTAAAAGAAAAGGGACGAGTCACTGTAAATGACTTGGCTCAAGCTCTTGGAAAGGATGGTTCCAAGGACTTTCGAGAGCTCATTAAAACCTTGTCCCTGATGGAAAGGAAGCACCAAATTCGCTTTGAAGAAGATGGTAGTCTCACCTTGGACCAAAAGAAGAAACACGAGATTACTCTTAAAGGAACTTTTCATGCCCACAAAAATGGCTTTGGTTTTGTAAGCCTAGAAGGGGAAGAAGATGACCTTTTTGTAGGAAAAAATGATGTTAACTATGCCATTGATGGCGATACTGTTGAAATTGTAATTAAGAAGATTGCAGACCGACAGAAAGGTACAGCAGCTGAAGCTAAGATTATTGATATTTTAGAACACAGTTTGACGACGGTTGTCGGGCAAATCGTTCTTGATGAGGAAAAACCCAAGTATGCGGGTTATATCCGTTCTAAAAATCAAAAGATTAGTCAACCTATCTACGTTAAGAAGCCAGCTATTCAATTAGACGGTACAGAAGTTCTCAAGGTCTTTATTGATAAGTACCCAAGTAAGAAACACGATTTCTTTGTCGCTAGTGTGCTAGATGTTGTTGGACATTCTACAGATGCAGGGATTGATGTCCTCGAAGTCTTGGAGTCAATGGACATTGTATCTGAGTTTCCAGAAGCTGTTCTTAAAGAAGCGGAAAATGTACCGGATGTACCATCTGAGAAGGATTTTGAAGGACGATTGGATCTTAGGAATGAAATTACATTTACTATAGATGGTGCGGATGCAAAAGACTTGGATGATGCTGTTCATATCAAACCATTGAAAAATGGAAATATCGAACTAGGTGTTCATATTGCCGACGTTTCTTACTATGTGACAGAGGGATCTGCTCTAGATAAGGAAGCCCTTAATCGGGCGACCTCCGTCTACGTGACAGACCGTGTAGTTCCAATGTTGCCAGAGCGTCTTTCAAACGGTATCTGTTCTCTTAACCCTCAAGTGGACCGCTTGACTCAATCTGCTATTATGGAGATTGATAAAAATGGTCGTGTTCGTAATTATACGATTACACAGACTGTTATCAAGACAAGTTTCCGTATGACTTATAGTGATGTCAATGACATCCTAGCAGGTGACGAGGAGAAGAGACGAGAGTATAAGAAAATTGTTCCTAGTATCGAACTTATGGCCAAGCTCCATGAAACTTTGGAAAGTATGCGAATTAAGCGTGGAGCCCTCAGTTTTGATACCAATGAAGCTAAGATTTTGGTAGATAAAAAAGGCAAGCCAGTTGACATTGTTCTTCGACATCGTGGTGTTGCTGAACGTATGATTGAGTCCTTTATGTTGATTGCTAACGAAACGGTTGCTGAGCACTTCAGCAAGCTGGACCTACCTTTTATCTATCGTATCCATGAGGAACCTAAAGCTGAAAAAGTTCAGAAGTTTATTGATTATGCTTCAAGTTTTGGCTTGAGAATTTATGGGACTGCCAGTGAAATTAGTCAAGAAGCCCTCCAAGACATCATGCGTGCTGTTGAGGGAGAACCTTACGCGGATGTATTATCCATGATGCTTTTGCGTTCTATGCAGCAGGCTCGTTATTCTGAGCATAATCATGGGCATTATGGTTTAGCCGCAGACTATTACACTCACTTTACCAGTCCGATTCGCCGTTATCCGGACCTCCTTGTTCACCGAATGATTCGTGACTATGGACGTTCTAAAGAAGTGGCGGAACATTTTGAACAGGTCATTCCAGAGATTGCAACTCAATCATCCAATCGTGAGCGTCGGGCTATCGAAGCTGAACGTGAAGTCGAAGCCATGAAAAAAGCTGAGTACATGGAAGAGTTTGTGGGTGAAGAGTATGATGCAGTAGTATCAAGTATCGTCAAATTTGGTCTTTTTGTTGAATTGCCAAATACAGTCGAAGGCTTGATTCATATTACAAATCTGCCTGAGTTCTATCATTTTAACGAACGCGATTTAACCCTTCTTGGGGGGAAATCAGGAATTACTTTCCGAGTGGGTCAGCAGATACGTATTCGTGTTGAAAGAGCTGATAAGATGACTGGTGAGATTGATTTCTCCTTTATTCCAAGTGAATTTGATGTCATTGAGAAAGGTTTGAAAGACTCTGGTCGTAAGGATAGAGGGCGTCGTTCAGATAAGAAAGAAGACAAGAGAAAATCTGGTCGCTTAGTTGATAAGCGCAAGCATTCTCCAAAAGACAAGAAGAAAAAAAGCAAGAAACCTTTTTATAAAGAAGTAGCAAAGAAAGGAGCCAAGCATGGCAAAGGGCGAGGGAAAGGTCGTCGCGCAAAATAAAAAGGCGCACCACGACTATATAATTGTAGATACGCTTGAAGCAGGAATGGTTTTGACAGGAACTGAGATCAAAAGTGTTCGAGCAGCTCGCATCAATCTGAAAGATGGGTTTGCCCAGGTTAAGAATGGGGAAGTTTGGCTGAGTAATGTCCATATCGCTCCGTATGAAGAGGGCAACATCTGGAACCAGGAGCCAGAACGTCGTCGAAAACTCCTCCTTCATAAAAAACAAATCCAGAAATTAGAGCAAGAAACCAAAGGAACAGGGATGACGCTGGTTCCTCTTAAAGTTTATATCAAAGATGGTTACGCCAAGCTTCTTTTAGGATTAGCAAAAGGGAAACACGATTACGATAAACGTGAGTCTATCAAACGACGTGAGCAAGATCGTGATATTGCGCGTGTGATGAAAGCTGTTAACCATCGATAGAAAGAGTGAAGAATATGGATAAACTAGTTGCTTACAAACGCATGCCTGTCTGGAATAAAGACACCATGCCAGAAGCTGTTCAAAGAAAACACAATACTAAGGTCGGAACCTGGGGCAAGATTACCGTATTAAAAGGGACTCTTAAGTTTATTGAGTTGACTGAAGACGGGGAAGTTTTAGCCGAGCACTTTTTTGAAGCAGGTGCTGATAATCCTATGGCACAACCTCAAGCCTGGCACAGAGTAGAAGCAGCCACAGAAGATGTGGAATGGTACTTGGAATTCTACTGTAAACTGGAGGATTACTTCCCTAAGAAATACAATAGCAATCCAGTTCATTCGGAAGTTTTAGAAGCTATGGATACAGTAAAACCATGTAAGACACTAGACCTAGGATGTGGTCAAGGAAGAAATGCACTCTTTCTAGCTCAACATGGCTTTGATGTCACAGCTGTAGATCAAAATGAGCTATCTCTTGAAATCTTGCAGAGCATTGTGGAGCAAGAAGATTTAGAAATGCCTGTCGGTATCTACGATATCAATTCAGCTAGCATTGGACAAACTTACGATTTTATCGTATCAACGGTTGTTCTGATGTTTTTACAAGCAGATCGCATTCCAGCTATTATTCAAAACATGCAGGAACAAACCTCAATTGGAGGTTACAATTTGATTGTGTGTGCTATGGATACAGAAGATTATCCATGTTCAGTTGATTTCCCATTTACCTTCAAAGAGGGTGAGTTATCAAATTACTACAAGGACTGGGAATTAGTGAAGTACAATGAAAATCCTGGCCATCTCCACCGTCGTGATGAAAACGGAAATCGTATCCAACTACGTTTTGCAACCATGTTGGCTAAAAAAGTAAAATAAATGTATAAAAGGAATAGAGAGCGGTCGTTTTCTATTCCTTATTTGTTACCCTAATAAGAAAGGGAAATCTCAATTTATGCTATACTAGAAGTAGGAGAAGTCGATGAAATTTAACAGAATTGTGATAGTTTTTCAACGATTCTGATCGACCACTATTCTTTCAGACTTTTTTGTCTAGGAGGTCTTAAGATGACTAGTCTTTTAATTGAACTATACGATCGTCATGCTATTGAGAAAAATGTCTACCAGGCTTTTGTCAATGATTGTGATGAGATTTTATACCTTTCTACAAGAAAAATTGCTGAGGAAGATAAGCTATCCTTGAAGCATTTTCTAATGGAACAAGTTCCACACTTAAAACAAGTATATTTTCGACAATTTCACCTAGAAAAAATCTGCCAGGAATTAGACGTATTTATCAATGATTTTGAGACAGTGACCATCGATGTTTTTGGTGGAGATAATCTATTAGCAATAGTTCTATATCAGTATGGTTTGGAGAAAGGTATTCCCATTATTGCTATGGATGTTGAACAAGGAAAGCAGTATGCCTGGGAAAGGGGTAAGATTTATGATAAAAAGTTAGAGCTTCCTAGTTTATCCATTGAACAATTGATAGCTTTACGTGGTGGAAAAGTCCTTAAATCAAGAAGGCCTCAGCATTCTAATAAGCAAGTGCTAGCTATAAAAAAATTGGCCAAATATGCTATCGAAAATCCTGAAAAATGGTATCAGATTACCCAATTCTTTGCACTGGCAAAAACAAATGATTTTCACGCTGAAACAGCAAAAGTTTTGGAGAGTAATGCAAAAACTTATTCTTACCCCAGTAGCTTGATTCCTTTGTTCACAAAAGCTAATTTATTAAAAGTAGAAGAGGAAACAACAGATACTGTTACTTATACATTCCCAACACCAGAAGCACATCTGTTATGTCGAACTAAAGGGCATATTTTAGAATTGTATATCTATTTACTAGCGCTCGAGTCGGAGTATTTTGATGAATGTATGATTGGTACTGAAATTGACTGGAATGGGATTTTCCCTGAGGCTGACAATGTTCAAAATGAGATTGATGTTATTCTTCGTAAAGGTCACTCTGTAGTTTTCATTTCTTGTAAAATGACGGATCTAGCAGTTGAAGCTATTAACGAACTTGAAGTTTATGCCAATCATTTTGCAGGTGATAATTGTTTGAAAATGATTGTTTGCTCTGGAAAAATCAATCCTGTTTATAGTCATCGTTGTCAGGAATATGGTGTAATGGTGATAAAGCAGGATCAAATACAGAATCTTATTCCCATGTTACGAAAATATATGAAGAACAAACGTCAATGATACTAGATGTTATAGTGAAGAAGAGTCTGGGATAATAGTTCTAGACTCTCAATTGTCTTTGGATTGTCGAGCAAGACGCAGTGGTTGAGTGGGCTCTACTACGCTGCTTTCATCAGCTTTTACAGCCCTACTCAACTGTGCGGAGGTGGGACGACGAAATCGAATTCTAGCAAATTACCGATTTCTGTCCCACTCTCTTTTCTTATCCTTTTCGAATAAAGTAGAAAAGGGGGATATATGTTTTTAGCTAGAGATAAAAAAGGTCATTTAATCAACGCGTTAGAGAATGAAGTAAAGAAACAAGCTTATTATTGTCCAGCTTGCGGAACGAGTGTTCGCTTGAAAAAAGGAAAAAATGTAAGAACTCATTTTGCACATGAAAGTTTAAAAAGTTGTGATTTTTATCATGAGAACGAAGGACCAGAACATTTAGAGAATAAGGTGGCACTTTTTAATTGGGCTAAGAAAGATGCTGAAGTAGAAATGGAACATCTGATTCCTGAACTTAAGCAAATCGCAGATATCCTCATCAATAAGCGATTAGCACTGGAAGTTCAGTGTAGTCCTATTTCTTGTGAACTTTTACGGGAGAGAAGCAATGGTTATCGAAGTTTGGGAATTCAAGTTCTTTGGCTATTGGGAGAAAAGCTCTGGCTAAAAGAGCGACTAACTAAACTTCAAAGAGATTTTCTTTATTTTAGTAATAATATGGGATTTTATCTTTGGGAGTTAGATTATAAAAAACGAGTTTTGAGACTCAAGTATCTACTCCATCAAGATTTGAAAGGAAAACTACATTACCAGGTCAAGGAATTTCCATATGGCAAAGGGAATCTTTTAGAAATATTACGAACCCCTTATCAGCAACAAAAACTAACCACTTTTTCCATTGAGCAAGACGCAAATATTTGTCGTTACATTCAAAAACAACTCTATTATCAAAATCCATATTGGATGAAGCAACAAGCCCAAGCTTACTTGAGAGGAGAAAACCTATTAAATTTGAAGACTCAGGACTGGTATCCCCAAGTAAGGCCGATAGAACATGTTCATTTTTGTCAGATAAGTCAAAATCTATATGATTATTACCGCAACTTTCAGGCTTATTATGAACTGAATCCACAAAATCAGCAACAAAAGCTCTATCCACCTGCCTTTTATCAGCATTATTTCTCGAAAAATATGGTAAAATAGAAAGGATGGAGGAAATTTATGGTATTACAACGAAATGAAATCAATGAAAAAGATACATGGGATCTATCAACAATCTTTGAAACAGACCAAAAATGGGAAGAAGAATTAGCCCTATTAACCGAGGACACAAAAGAAGCAGCTAGCCTTGAAGGGCATCTTTTGGATAGCGCAGAGAGCCTATTAAATATTACAGAGCGTTATTTGGATTTGAGCCGTCGTCTTGAAAAACTCTATGTCTACGCTCATATGAAAAACGACCAGGATACACGAGTTGCTAAATATCAAGAATACTATGCAAAAGCAATGACTCTTTATAGTCAACTCGACCAGGTGTTCTCTTTCTATGAGCCAGAATTTATGGCAATAACAGAAGAGCAGTATCAAAACTTTTTAGCAGAAGAACCAAGACTCCAGCCTTATAAACACTTCTTTGATAAACTCTTGCAAAATAAGGAACATGTCCTTTCACAACGTGAAGAAGAGTTGTTAGCAGGTGCTGGTGAAATCTTTGGTGCTGCTAGTGAAACTTTCGCTATCTTAGATAATGCAGATATCGCCTTTCCATTTGTTAAAGATGAAGATGGAAATGAAGTGCAGTTGTCACACGGTGTCTATATGCGCTTAGTAGAATCTAAGAACCGTGAAGTTCGTCGTGGTGCATATGAAGCACTATACTCTACCTATGAGCAATACCAGCACACTTACGCTAAAACCTTGCAGACCAATGTAAAAGTACAAAACTACCGTGCAAAAGTTCGAAACTACAAGAGTGCGCGTGAAGCAGCTCTTGCAGCGAACTTTGTTCCAGAAAGTGTCTATGACAACTTAGTATCTGCTGTTCGTAAGCATTTGCCATTATTGCATCGTTATCTCTCACTTCGCTCAAAAATATTGGGTATTCCAGACCTTAAAATGTACGATGTCTATACACCTTTGTCTTCAGTAGAATACAGCTTTACTTATGAGGAAGCCTTGAAGAAGGCAGAAGAAGCTTTAGCAGTTCTTGGCGAAGATTACTTGAGTCGTGTCAAACGCGCCTTTAGCGAACGTTGGATTGATGTGTATGAAAACCAAGGCAAGCGTTCAGGTGCATACTCTGGTGGTTCCTACGATACTAACGCTTTTATGCTTCTTAACTGGCAAGATAACCTAGACAATCTCTTTACTCTTGTACATGAGACAGGTCATAGTATGCATTCAAGCTACACGCGTGAAACCCAACCTTATGTATACGGAGATTACTCAATCTTCTTGGCAGAAATTGCTTCAACAACCAATGAAAATATCTTAACTGAAAAATTATTGCAAGAAGTTCAAGATGACGCAACACGCTTTGCTATTCTCAATAACTTCTTGGATGGTTTCCGTGGAACAGTGTTCCGCCAAACTCAATTTGCTGAATTTGAACATGCTATTCACCAAGCCGATCAAAATGGTGAAGTCTTGACAAGCGAGTTCTTAAACAATCTCTATGCTGACTTGAACCAAGAATATTATGGCTTGAGCAAGGAAGACAACCCTCAAATTCAGTATGAGTGGGCTCGTATCCCTCATTTCTACTATAATTACTATGTATATCAATATTCAACAGGTTTTGCAGCAGCTTCGGCCTTGGCTGAAAAGATTGTTCACGGTAGTCAAGATGATCGTGACCGTTATATTGATTACCTCAAGGCTGGGAAGTCAGACTATCCTCTAAATATCATGCGAAAAGCTGGTGTCGATATGGAAAAAGAAGACTATCTTAATGATGCTTTTGAAGTCTTTGAACGCCGTTTGGACGAGTTCGAAGCCCTTGTTGAAAAATTAGGATTAGCATAAAATGGTTGAGTCATACAGTAAAAATGCTAACCATAACATGCGACGGCCTGTTGTTAAGGATGAGATTGTGGAATTTATGCGCCACAGACAAGAGCAGGTGACTGGTTCTTTAAAAGAACTAGAAAACTTTGCTCGCAAGGAGAATATTCCTATCATTCCTCATGAAACAGTCGCTTATTTCCGTTTCCTAATGGAAACAATTCAACCAAAAAATATTTTAGAAATTGGAGCGGCAATTGGATTTTCGGCACTTTTAATGGCTCAACATGCCCCAGAGGCTAAAATTACAACCATTGACAGAAATCCTGAAATGATTGGTTTTGCCAAGGAAAATTTCGCCAAGTTTGATACTCGCCAACAAATCACTCTTTTGGAAGGCGATGCGGTAGACGTTTTGTCAACATTGACAGAGACCTATGATTTTGTTTTTATGGATTCTGCAAAATCCAAATACATCGTATTTTTGCCAGAAATCCTAAAACACCTTGAGGTTGGTGGAGTAGTTGTCTTGGATGATATTTTCCAAGGTGGAGACATTGCTAAGGATATTATGGAAGTCCGACGCGGGCAACGAACCATTTATCGTGGTTTGCAAAGACTATTTGACGCAACTTTAGACAATCCAGGATTAACAGCTAGTCTAGTTCCTCTTGGAGATGGAATATTGATGCTAAGAAAGAATCAAGCAGAAGTAGAACTGCCTGATGTTGATTAGTTTCAGATATTTTTAAGACAATTTAGTAAAATAGATAAGGTAAACATTTATCTAGTGATAAAAAGGAGTAAACATGAAGAAAAAATTATTGGCTGGTGCCATCACTTTGTTATCAGTAGCTACTTTGGCTGCTTGTTCAAATAGTTCTCAAGGAGCTGACCTCATCAGTATGAAGGGTGATGTCATCACTGAGCACCAATTTTATGAAGAAGTGAAAAACAACCCAACTGCTCAACAAGTATTACTTAACATGACTATTCAAAAAGTTTTTGAAAAACAATATGGATCTGAAGTAAGTGATAAAGAAGTTGAAGAAGCTGTAGCAGAAGAGCAGAAGAAATATGGTGATAGCTATCAAATCGTTCTTTCTCGTGCTGGTATGACAGCTGAAAGTCGTAAGGCTCAAATTCGTACAAGTAAATTGGTTGAGTATGCTGTTAAGAAAGCTGCAGAAGCTGAATTGACAGATGAGAACTACAAAAAAGCTTACGATGAGTACACACCAGAAGTAACTGCGCAAATTATTAAACTTGATAGTGAAGATAAGGCTAAAGAAGTTCTTGCTAAAGCAAAAGAATCTGGAGCTGACTTCGCACAATTGGCTAAAGATAATTCAACTGACGAAAAGACAAAAGCAAATGGGGGAGAAATCACTTTTGACTCTGCATCAACAGAATTGCCAGACGTTGTTAAAAAAGCTGCATTTGCTCTTGATGTAAATGGTATTTCAGATGTGATCACAGCTCCAGGTACACAAGCTTATTCAAACAGTTTCTATATTGTGAAATTGACCAAGAAAACAGAAAAATCTTCTAACTGGGAAGATTATAAAGAAAAATTGAAGACAGTTATCCTGACTCAAAAACAAAATGATGCTACTTTCGTTCAAGGTATTATTAGTAAAGAATTGCAAGCCGCAAATATTAAGGTTAAGGACCAAGCCTTCCAAAATATCTTTACTCAGTATATCCAAAGTGATACAACAAGTGAAACTACAACTACATCAGCAGCAAGCGATACTACAACAACAGCAAGTGAAACTACAACAACATCTTCAAACTAAGGGTGACAACTCTATCTTTCTACTCTTGAAAGATAGAGTTTTTTTAATCTTCCGTAGATAAAAGTTATAAATGAGAATAATTGTTGTTTGAATTCTACAAGCTTAAATTCTAACCTTTATAGGGTAAGAGTTTTTTTCTAGTCTAAAAAATGGTATAATAGCTTGTAAAACTAGAATGAATAGAAAATTAAAAATTTAGTAGATGGTGAAGTATGAAAATTAGTAAAAGGCACCTGTTGAATTACTCTATTTTAGTGCCCTATATTCTCTTATCCGTTCTGGGTTTAATAGTGGTATATTCGACAACGAGTGCATCTTTGATTCAAGAAGGAAAGAGCGCTTTTCAATTAGTTCGAAATCAGGGCTTGTTTTGGATCGTTAGTTTGTTGCTTATTGCAGTAATCTATAAGTTGAAACTTGGTTTTCTTCGAAACGAACGTTTGTTATTTATTGTTATGTTTGCTGAGTTAGTGTTACTAGCTTTAGCCCGTTTGATTGGGATTCCCATCAATGGTGCTTACGGTTGGATTAAAGTAGGACCTATAACTGTTCAGCCTGCGGAATACTTGAAAATTATAATCATTTGGTACTTGGCTCAACGTTTTTCAAAACAACAAGAAGAGATTGGTATTTATGATTTTCAAGTTTTAACTCAAAACCAATGGTTGCCTAGATCCTTTAACGATTGGCGATTTGTCCTTTTGGTCATGATTGGAAGTTTGGCTATTTTCCCTGACCTTGGAAATGCTACAATTCTCTTTTTAGTAGCATTGTTGATGTACTCAATTAGTGGGATAGCTCATCGATGGTTTGCAACTATTCTTGGAATATTGACCAGTTTATCCTTTGTTTCCCTCACAGCCATTAAATTGATTGGTGTTGAAAAGGTTTCTAAGATTCCAGTATTTGGATACGTTGCTAAACGATTCAGTGCTTTCTTTAATCCATTTGATGATGTCGCTGGTGCAGGACACCAGTTGGCAAATTCATACTATGCTATGGTAAATGGAGGATGGTTTGGGCTAGGATTAGGAAACTCTATCGAAAAACGAGGTTATCTACCTGAGGCACACACGGACTTCGTTTTCTCTATTGTGATTGAGGAATTTGGATTTGTTGGTGCCAGTCTTATTTTAGCACTATTATTCTTCCTAATTCTTCGTATTATTTTAGTGGGGGTACGAGCAAAAGATCCGTTCAACTCTATGGTAGCAATCGGTATTGGTGGGATGATTCTAATTCAGGTATTCGTTAATATCGGAGGGATTTCAGGATTGATCCCTTCAACAGGTGTAACCTTCCCATTCCTTTCTCAAGGGGGGAATAGTCTCCTGGTTCTATCAGTAGCTATCGCCTTTGTGTTAAATATCGATGCTAGTGAAAAACGTGCAAAACTCTATAGCGAATATGAAGCACAGCTCTAAGAAAAAGTAACAAGGAGAAAAAAATGTCTCTTCAAAAGTTAGAAAATTTTGGTAACAAAACTGTCGTGCAAGAAGAAGTTCAAATCTTGACAGATTTACTTGAAGATATCACGAAAAATATGCTTCCCGCTGAGACCTTTGACAAAATTATACAATTAAAGGAACTTTCATCAAAGCTTGACTATCAAGGACTGGATAAAGTTGTGACGGGACTTTCAAATGATGAAATGGTCTACATCTCTAGATATTTCTCTATTTTGCCACTATTAATCAATATTTCTGAAGACGTTGACTTGGCTTACGAGATTAACCATTTAAACAATATCGATCAAGATTACCTTGGAAAATTGTCAACAACCATTGAAATGGTAGCAGAAAAAGAAAATGCGGCCGAGATTCTTGAACGTCTGAATGTCGTGCCAGTATTGACAGCCCACCCAACTCAGGTTCAACGGAAGAGTATGTTGGATTTGACAACTCATATTCATACGCTCTTGCGTAAATACCGTGACGTAAGAATGGGCCTTATTAATAAGGAAAAATGGCACAATGATCTGCGTCGCTATATAGAGATTATCATGCAGACGGATATGATTCGTGAAAAGAAACTAAAAGTAACTAATGAAATCACAAATGTGATGGAATACTACAATAGTTCCTTCCTTCAAGCAGTACCAAATCTAATGCTAGAGTATAAACGTCTAGCAAAAGAGCAAGGTATTGACCTAAAACAAGCAAAACCTATTACTATGGGAATGTGGATCGGTGGAGACCGAGATGGGAACCCATTTGTAACTGCTGAAACTCTCATGCGTTCAGCAACTATTCAGAGTGAAGTAATATTAAATTATTATATCAGTAAGATTTCTAGTCTCTATCGTACATTCTCGCTTTCGACAAATTTATCTAAGACAAGCAAAGCTGTCGAAGCAATGGCATCACAATCTCGTGACACATCTGTCTTCCGTGAGAAAGAACCTTATCGTCGTGCTTTTCACTTTATCCAATCTAAATTAATTCAAACACTTTTAAATCTAAAAGAGTGGGCGGTTGTTGGTTCATCAGCAGATGAACGTCATCATGTCGAACGTCTTCTTGGCGCTCAAGGGCATCAACAAGGAGAAATCACTGACTATATCAGCAATCGAATCTCAGGAGCTATCCAAGATTTGGCAGATGAGCGTCCTCCTTACTACGAAACAATTGAAGAGTTTAAGCATGACTTATATGTCATTAAGGATTCATTGCTTGAAAATAAGGCAGAAGCCTTGCTAACTGGAGAGTTTGCTGAGCTTTTGGAGGCTGTTGAAGTCTTTGGTTTCTTCTTAGCATCTATCGATATGCGCCAAGACTCAAGTGTTCATGAAGCCTGTGTTGCTGAATTGTTAGCATCTGCTGGTATTAATGACCACTATAGCGATTTGTCAGAAGATGAGAAGTGCGAGTTGCTTTTACATGAATTGTTAGAAGATCCTCGAATCTTGTCAGCTACTCATGCTGAAAAGTCTGAACTTCTTGAAAAAGAATTAGCCATTTTCCAAACTGCTCGTGAATTAAAAGATCGTTTGGGAGAAGACGTCATTCGTCAAACGATTATTTCTCATGCAACAAGCGTGTCTGATATGTTAGAATTGGCAATCATGCTCAAAGAAGTCGGTCTTGTGGATGCTGAAAAAGCACGTGTTCAAATCGTGCCTCTCTTTGAAACAATTGAGGACTTGGATCATTCCGAAGAAACAATGAGAAAGTATTTCTCTTTACCGCTTGCTAAGAAGTGGATTGCTTCAAAAGATAATTATCAAGAAATCATGCTTGGCTACTCTGATAGTAACAAAGATGGTGGATACCTCTCATCTTGTTGGACACTCTATAAGGCACAAAAACAATTGACTGCTATTGGTGATGAGTTTGGTGTCAAAGTAACCTTCTTCCACGGTCGTGGTGGTACCGTTGGTCGTGGTGGTGGCCCTACTTATGATGCCATTGCTTCTCAACCACTCAAATCAATCAAAGATCGTATTCGATTAACTGAACAAGGTGAAGTTATCGGAAATAAATACGGAAACAAGGATGCGGCCTACTATAACTTGGAAATGTTGGTATCAGCAGCTATCAATCGTATGATTACGCAGAAGAAGAGCGATACTAATACATCAAATCGCTATGAAGCTATCATGGACCAAGTAGTCAGTCGTAGCTATGATATCTACCGTGAACTAGTATTTGGAAATGACCATTTCTACGATTATTTCTTTGAATCTAGTCCAATAAAGAATATCTCAAGCTTTAATATTGGTTCTCGTCCAGCAGCTCGTAAAACAATCACTGAAATTGGTGGTCTACGTGCCATTCCTTGGGTATTCTCATGGTCACAAAGTCGTGTCATGTTCCCGGGTTGGTATGGTGTTGGTTCAAGCTTCAAAGAATTTATTGATCAAGATCCAAAAAATATTGAATACCTTCGCGACATGTATAAAAACTGGCCTTTCTTCCAGTCACTCCTATCTAACGTTGATATGGTCTTGTCAAAATCAAATATGAATATTGCTTTTGAATATGCTAAACTTTGTGAAAGTGAAGAAGTACAAGCAATCTAC
This sequence comes from Streptococcus sp. CF8_St5-17, assembly GCF_024295665.1. NCBI lineage: Bacteria > Bacillati > Bacillota > Bacilli > Lactobacillales > Streptococcaceae > Streptococcus > Streptococcus sp. CF8_St5-17. The sequence continues at coordinate 137,155 of NZ_JANCOU010000004.1, read as the reverse complement.
TATACTATTTTGGATGAATGGCAATTGACTAAGAATGTTATCCTGGCTATTGAAGGCTATGATGAACTTTTGGCAGAAAATACTTACTTGAAAGACAGTTTGAACTACCGTATGCCTTATTTCAATATCCTTAACTATATCCAGTTGGAATTGATTAAGCGTCAACGTCGTGGCGAGCTTTCTTCAGATGAAGAAAGATTGATTCATACAACTATTAACGGAATTGCTACAGGATTACGTAATTCAGGTTAATACAAGCTATATTTTTTAAAAACCGTAGGAATTTTCATAATTTTAAAAAATAATTCATAAAAAGCCTTGACAAGTTTTAGTAAAATGATATAATTTAAGCATTCAGAAAGTAATCATCGAATTTTTTTAGCGAGTCTGTGGTTGGTGAAAACAGATAGATGAAGATGATGAAATTGGGCTGAATGCTATTAAGAATTTGAAATCATAAGAATTCGGTGAGCACACCTTATAGTGCAACTCGTGAAGCGAGTAAGAGCGATAGGAATAGTTCCTATAATTGAGGTGGCACCGCGCATCGACGTCCTCACACAAGTTTTTTGTGTGAGGACTTTTTCTATGGGGAGGCAATTTTATGGAAATCAAACGATGGCGACGCTTGGTAAAATTATAATGAAAGTGAAATGAACATTACTAAGTTTAAGTGAAATAAGGAGAAATAGATATGAATAAACGTTTAATTGGTATTATTGCAACACTAGCACTTGTAGTTGGAGGAAGCTTGGTTTACTCTAACTTAACGAAACAAGAAACTAAAACTGAGACAGCTAACAAAATAGCTAAGGTTGGTGTTCTACAGTTTGTCAGTCACCCATCACTTGACTTGATCTACCAAGGTATCCAAGATGGACTTGCTGAAGAAGGCTATAAAGGCGACCAAGTTAAAATCGACTTTATGAACTCAGAAGGTGACCAAAGTAAGGTTGCGACAATGAGTAAACAATTGGTAGCAAACGGAAACGATGTTGTTGTCGGTATCGCAACTCCAGCAGCTCAAGGGCTTGCAAGTGCAACAAAAGATCTTCCAGTTATTATGGCAGCTGTAACTGACCCAATCGGTGCTAACCTTGTAACAGATTTGGAAAAACCAGGTGGGAACATCACAGGTGTATCTGACCACAACCCTGCTGAGCAACAAGTTGAATTAATTAAAGCTTTGACACCTGATGTTAAAACAATCGGAGCTCTTTACTCAAGTAGCGAAGATAACTCAAAATCACAAGTCGAAGAATTCAAAGCTTACGCTGAAAAAGCTGGTTTGAAAGTAGAAACTTTTGCAGTTCCATCAACTAACGAAATCGCTTCTACAGTAAACGTCATGACAGGAAAAGTAGATGCAATCTGGGTTCCAATTGACAACACAATCGCATCTGCGTTCTCAACTGTAGTATCAAGTAACCAAACAGCTAAAAAACCAATCTATCCAAGTGCAACTGCAATGGTAGAAGCGGGTGGTTTGGCATCAGTGGTTGTTGATCAACACGATCTTGGTGTGGCTACTGGTAAGATGATCGCTAAAGTCTTGAAGGGTGAAAAACCTGCTGATACTCCAGTCAATGTCTTCTCAACTGGTAAATCAGTGATCAACAAAAAACTAGCTCAAGAACTTGGAATTACTGTTCCTGAATCAGTTCTCAAAGAAGCTGGTCAAGTAATCGAATAAGAATGAAGGAGGAGTTGGAGACATCTCCTCCAATTTTTAAAAGAAGGAAATGAATGCAACATGATAGTATCGATAATTTCACAAGGATTTGTCTGGGCTATTCTAGGTTTGGGAATCTTTATGACCTTTCGAATCCTCAACTTTCCAGATATGACAACCGAGGGCTCCTTCCCGCTTGGAGGAGCGGTAGCAGTAACTCTAATTACACAAGGAGTCAATCCTTTTCTTGCTACCTTAGTAGCTGTTGGAGCAGGCTGTCTTGCAGGTTTAGCGACTGGTCTTCTTTACACGAAAGGGAAGATTCCAACACTCTTGTCTGGTATTTTGGTGATGACTTCGTGCCATTCTATCATGCTTATGATTATGGGGCGCGCAAACCTTGGACTCTTAAATACCAAGCAAATCCAGGACGTTCTTCCTTTCTCATCTGAGGTTAATCAGTTACTGACAGGTTTGATTTTTGTGACTTTGGTCATTTTACTCATGCTTTTCTTCCTAGATACCAAACTTGGACAGGCCTATATCGCTACAGGAGATAATCCAGATATGGCTCGTAGTTTTGGTATCAATACTGGACGTATGGAGCTTATGGGCTTGGTCTTGTCAAATGGTGTGATCGCACTTGCTGGCGCTCTTATCGCTCAACAAGAAGGCTATGCCGATGTCTCTCGTGGTATCGGGGTTATCGTAGTTGGTCTTGCAAGCTTGATTATCGGTGAAGTTCTCTTCAAGAGTCTAACTCTAGCAGAACGCTTGGTTACTATAGTTGTTGGTTCTATTAGTTACCAATTCTTGGTATGGGGAGTCATTGCTCTTGGCTTTAATACCAGCTACCTACGTTTATACAGTGCCCTTATACTAGCAACTTGTCTAGTAATTCCAACCCTTAAGGATAAATACTTGAAAGGAGTCAAATTAAGCAAATGACAGCAATTGTTGAATTAAAAAATGCCACAAAAATTGTGAAAAACGGCTTCGACGAGGAAAAAATTATCCTAAACGATGTTTCACTTGAAATTTTTGAACATGACTTCATCACAATCTTGGGTGGAAATGGAGCAGGAAAGTCAACGCTCTTTAATAGCATTGCAGGAACTCTTCCCTTGACTAGTGGGACTATTCGCATCATGGGCGAAGATGTAACTCATTTTAGCCCTGAAAAGCGTGCCAAGTATCTTTCTCGTGTTTTTCAAGATCCAAAGATGGGGACAGCTCCACGTATGACAGTCGCAGAAAACCTTTTGATTGCTAAGTTTCGTGGAGAAAAACGTGGCTTATTTCCAAGAAAGCTCTCAGCTTATAAAGAAGAATTTCAAGCAACCATTGAGAAGGTTGGCAATGGTCTAGAGAAGCATTTGGATACACCGATTGAATTCTTGTCAGGTGGACAAAGACAGGCCTTGAGCCTCTTGATGGCAACCTTGAAACGTCCAGAGCTCCTTTTACTGGATGAACATACAGCTGCACTTGACCCTAAAACAAGTGTTGCCTTGATGGAATTGACAAATGACTTTATCAACAAGGACCATCTAACAGCTTTGATGATTACTCACCATATGGAAGATGCTCTCAAGTATGGAAATCGCTTGATTGTTATGAAAGATGGACAAATCATCCAAGATTTGAATAAGGATGAAAAAGCCAAGATGAAAATTTCCGATTATTATCAACTTTTTGAGTAGATAATTTTTAAATCAAGCATCCTTAAAAACTTAGAAGTAGACTTTTGCTTCTAAGTTTTTTGGTGAATTTTAAATATTACTTTTTTTCCTTTTCATCAGTTTTACTATAGAGTATAATCAGTATAAGAATCTTAAACTTTTATAGGAGTAGGAGATAAAAAGATGACTTACACACAAGAAGATTTTCAAGAATGGATTTTTCAAATTGGATTTAAGATGGACTATTTTACTAGGGAGTTTGCTGAGGAACAAGGCCTTCATTTAGACTATAGCATACAGTCTTTGGATGATTTGGAGGCTTGGATCTTGGCTCACTACGATGACCACCATGCTTTGATAGCAGACCGCAAGATGTTGGATTATTTGACCGTTTATATCGGTGAAACCTTCCGTAAGCACCTTGGAGGTAAATGGTTTATTGACCTTAAAAATAAAAAGAACGCCTATTATTCCATGCCTGTATTGACTGATCCATCCTATAGAGGAGTGGTATACAAGGCACCATTGACTTATGCAACAGCTTGTATCAGTAGAAAAGATGGTCAGTATATTAGCAGGATATTGAAAAATAATCTCGAAAATCAAGTGAAATAGGATTTTATTTCTTTTGTTTTTCTTTCAAATATTAGAATGATTTGCTCAGAAGATTCAGTTTTTCATGATAGCTGGAAACTTATGAAATAGTCTCATGTAAAGTGTATGAAATGGTTTACTTTTTTTCAGAAATAAGCTATACTATATAAAGTAAACTGTGATAAAATGGAGGTATTGTCTATGGTTGACAAGAGAGTCATCGAAGAAATCAAAAACAATACCAATATTGTCGAAATCATAGGAGAAGTAATTTCCTTACAAAAATCTGGACGGAACTTTTTAGGGCTCTGTCCTTTTCATGGTGAAAAGACCCCTTCCTTTAACGTAGTTGAAGATAAGCAGTTTTACCACTGTTTTGGTTGTGGCCGTTCTGGAGATGTCTTTAAATTTATTGAAGAATATCAACAAGTAACCTTTGCCGATGCAGTAAGGATTTTAGGTGAGCGTCTTGGGATGCATCTTGAAACTCCTGTACACAATACTGCTCAACATACGTCCCCTCATCAAAATCTTTATGAGATGCATGATAAGGCTGCACGCTTTTATCATGCTATTCTCATGACAACAAAAATGGGTGAGGAAGCAAGAAACTATCTCTATAAACGTGGTTTGACCGATGATGTCATTAAGCATTTTATGATTGGTTTAGCCCCTGCTGAACGTTCTTATCTCTACCAACGTTTAGCTGATGATTATAGCGAAAAGGACTTGCTGGATTCAGGTCTGTTTTATCTTTCCGAGAGTAATCAATTCTTTGATACCTTCCATAACCGGATTATATTTCCACTCTTTAACGATCAAGGTAAGGTAATTGCTTTTTCTGGTCGTGTTTGGCAAGAGACGGATTCTCAAACTGCCAAGTATAAAAATAGTCGAGCGACGGCAATTTTTAATAAGAGTTACGAATTATATCATTTGGATAGGGTAAAAAAAGGGTCTGGTAAGGCTCCTGAAATTTATCTGATGGAAGGTTTTATGGATGTCATTGCAGCCTACCGTGCTGGTATTGAAAATGCTGTAGCTTCCATGGGAACAGCCTTGACTGCTGAACACGTTGAACATCTCAAACGCTTTACTAAAAAAGTGATTATCACTTATGATGGTGATAAGGCAGGACAAGCAGCAACCGCTAAAGCTCTAAAGGAACTTGGTGATTTACCAGTTCAAATTGTTCAGATTCCAGATGCAATGGACCCTGATGAGTATTTACAAAAGAATTCTCCAGAGGATTTGGCTTATCTTTTATCCAATACTCGAATCAGTCCGATTGAGTTTTACATTCACCATTACAAACCTAGTAATAGTGAAAATCTTCAAGCACAGATTGATTTTATCGAGAAAATTGCACCTCTTATCGTCAAAGAACCATCTATCACAGCCCAGAACACCTATATTCATTTGTTGACGGATTATTTACCATCTTTTGATTATCAACAAGTAGAGCACGTTATTAATGAAAGTCGTGTTAGACAGAGACAAGAGAAGGTTAAGCAAGTTGTTAATCCGACACCAATTACTATGTCGGTTTCTAAACAATTAACGGCAGTCATGAGAGCTGAAGCACATATTCTTTATCGTATGATGGAGCATCCCCTTGTGTTGAATGATTATCGTCTGAGAGATGATTTTGTATTTGAAACTCCAGAGTTTCAGACCTTGTATGGTCTGCTGATTAATAATGGCTCAATCACTTCGGAAGATTTGGCTAACCAGACTAGAGAAGTTGAAAATGCTTGGTACCAAGTGTTAGCCTTGGATTTACCTTCTGAAATGTCTCCAGAAGAGTTAAAAGAAGTGGAAGAGTCGAGAAATCGTGCTCTGTTGAATCAACAAAATTTGCAGATCAAAAAGAAGGTTCAGAAAGCTAGTCATGTAGGTGATACTGATACCGCTTTAGAAGAGCTTGAACGCTTAATTGCCCAAAAAAGAAGAATGGAGTAAGAATGGCAAAAAAACAAAAAGAAGTAACAACTTTTGATGTCCAAGTCGCTGAGTTTATTCGTAACCATAAGAAAACTGGTACTGCGACAGATGACGAAATTAACAATGACCTTGTAATTCCTTTTGCACTTGATGTTGAAGGAATTGAAAATCTGTTGCAACGTATTCAAGATGCAGGTATTGCAATCACGGATAACGAAGGAAACCCAAGTGAACGTGTTCTAAGTACTGAGGAAGAACCCGAACTTAGCGATGAGGATTTAATTGGTTCTACATCTGCCAAGGTTAACGATCCTGTTCGCATGTATTTGAAAGAAATTGGGGTTGTACCTCTTCTTACAAACGAAGAAGAAAAAGAGTTGGCTCTTGCTGTTGAAGCAGGTGATGTTGAAGCTAAGCAACGTCTAGCAGAAGCTAACCTTCGTTTGGTTGTGTCTATCGCGAAACGCTATGTTGGACGTGGAATGCAATTCCTTGACTTAATCCAAGAAGGTAACATGGGGCTTATGAAAGCCGTTGATAAATTTGACTACTCTAAAGGGTTCAAATTCTCAACTTATGCAACTTGGTGGATCCGTCAGGCTATTACCCGTGCCATTGCTGACCAAGCTCGTACCATCCGTATCCCAGTTCACATGGTGGAAACAATTAACAAGCTTGTTCGTGAACAACGTAATCTTCTTCAAGAGTTAGGACAAGATCCTACTCCTGAGCAAATTGCAGAACGTATGGATATGACACCTGATAAGGTTCGTGAAATCCTTAAAATTGCTCAAGAACCAGTTTCTCTTGAAACACCAATTGGTGAAGAAGATGACAGCCACCTTGGTGACTTTATCGAAGATGAAGTGATTGAAAATCCAGTTGACTATACAACTCGTATCGTCTTGCGTGAGCAGTTGGATGAAGTTCTAGATACCTTGACTGATAGAGAAGAAAATGTTCTTCGTCTACGTTTCGGTCTTGATGATGGTAAAATGCGTACTCTAGAAGATGTGGGTAAAGTCTTTAATGTCACTCGTGAACGTATTCGTCAGATTGAGGCAAAAGCTTTGAGAAAACTTCGTCAACCAAGTAGAAGCAAACCGCTTCGTGACTTTATCGAGGATTAAGATAGAGGAGACTGAATATGGCTTACACAGAAGAGCAAATTGAAAACATCAAAACTCGTATTTTGACGGCTCTAGAAGAGGTTATCGACCCAGAATTAGGAATTGATATCGTCAACTTAGGTTTAATTTATGAGATTCGATTTGATGGTGATACCGGTGATACTGAGATTGATATGACCTTGACGACTATGGGTTGTCCTTTGGCCGACCTCTTGACTGATCAAATCTATGATGCTATGACAGATGTGCCAGAGGTTACTAACGTTGAAGTAAAATTAGTTTGGTATCCAGCTTGGACGGTTGAAAAAATGAGTCGCTATGCACGTATCGCTTTAGGAATTAAGTAGAATAAAACAAGAAAAGAGAAATAGCATATTTGTTAGGACATTCCCTACCTTTTATGCTATCTCTCTTTTAATTTGCTGATTTTCTTTCAAGAAAATGATATAATGGATAGTATGGAAAAAGAGAAATTGCGCATCAATATGCTAAGTTCAAGTGAAAAGGTAGCAGGACAAGGTGTATCTGGAGCTTACCGTGAACTTGTGCAACTTTTGAAACGTGATGCGAAAGACCAACTAATAGTAACGGAGAATCTTCCTGTAGAAGCTGATGTTACTCATTTTCATACAATCGACCTTCCTTATTATTTGTCAACATTCCAAAAGAAGCGTTCTGGTCGTAGAATTGGTTATGTCCACTTCTTACCTGATACCTTGGAGGGCAGTTTGAAGATTCCATTCTTTCTAAAAGGAATTGTGAAGCGCTACGTATTTTCTTTTTATGACCGTATGGAACATTTAGTTGTGGTTAATCCTACTTTTATCGAAGATTTGGTTGCAGCTGGTATTCCTCGTGAAAAGGTGACCTACATCCCTAACTTTGTTAACAAAGAAAAATGGCATTCACTTCCTGAAGAAGAAGTAAGGAAACTTCGAAGTGACATGGGATTGAACGAAAATCAATTTGTAGTAGTAGGGGCTGGGCAGGTTCAAAAGCGTAAAGGGATTGATGATTTCATTACACTTGCTGAGGAACTACCGGATATCACCTTTATTTGGGCTGGAGGCTTCTCTTTTGGTGGGATTACAGATGGTTATGAACGCTATAAAAAAATCATGGATAATCCTCCAGAGAATCTGATTTTCCCTGGAATTGTTGAGCCAGAACGGATGAGAGAGCTGTATGCTTTGGCAGATTTGTTCTTACTTCCTAGCTATAATGAGCTCTTTCCGATGACTATTCTAGAAGCTGCGAGTTGTGAAGCTCCCATTATGCTTCGGGACTTAGATCTTTATAAGGTGATTCTAGAAGGAAATTACAGACCAACCACCGATGTGGAAGAGATGAAAGAAGCCATTTTGGAATACAGAGCGCATCCAGAAGCACTAAAAGAATTAAAAGAGAGGGCTAAGGCTATTTCAAAAGAATACTCAGAAGAGCATCTTTTAGAAATCTGGCTAAAATTCTATCGGGAGCAAGCAGCTTTAGGAAAAAAATGAGGTAGTATATGCGAATTGGATTATTTACAGATACTTATTTCCCACAGGTCTCGGGTGTTGCGACCAGTATTCGAACCTTAAAAACTGAGCTTGAAAAGCAAGGGCATGCAGTCTTTATCTTTACGACAACTGATAAGGATGTTAATCGCTATGAAGACTGGCAAATTATCCGTATTCCAAGTGTTCCTTTCTTTGCTTTTAAAGACCGTCGTTTCGCTTACCGTGGATTTACCAAAGCTCTTGAGATTGCGAAACAATACAAACTCGATATTATTCATACCCAGACTGAGTTTTCTCTTGGTTTATTGGGAATTTGGATTGCACGAGAATTGAAAATCCCAGTCATTCATACGTATCATACCCAGTACGAGGATTATGTTCACTATATTGCTAAGGGGATGTTGATTCGTCCAGGTATGGTCAAGTATCTTGTGAGAGGATTTCTTCATGACGTTGATGGGGTCATTTGTCCAAGTGAAATTGTGCGCGACCTTTTATCTGACTATAAGGTAAAAGTTGAAAAGCGTGTCATTCCTACTGGAATTGAACTTGCCAAATTTGAACGCCCTGAGATTGGTCCCGAACACATTAGTGACTTACGGGATAAACTAGGGATTCAACAAGATGAAAAGATGCTTCTAAGTCTTTCTCGTGTTTCGTACGAGAAGAACATTCAAGCAGTTCTAGCAGCTTTACCAGATGTCCTAAAAGAAGAACCAAATGTTAAACTGGTTGTAGCTGGAGATGGACCTTATTTAGACAACCTTAAGGAGCAAGCAGAAGATTTAAAAATTCAAGATTCTGTTATCTTTACAGGTATGATTCCGCCAAATGAGACGGCACTCTTTTATAAGGCAGCTGATTTCTTCATATCGGCTTCTACAAGTGAGACTCAGGGATTAACTTATCTAGAAAGTTTAGCTAGTAAGACACCTGTTATTGCCCATGGTAATCCTTATTTGGATAATCTCATCAGTGATAAAATGTTCGGAACCCTTTATTATGAGGAAAGGGACTTGGCAGGAGCGATTCTTGAAGCCTTACTTGTTACACCGTCAATGGATGAAAAACACTTGGCTGAAAAATTATATGAAATTTCTGCTGAGAATTTTGCTAGAAGAGTCCATGAATTTTATCTAGACGTTATTATTTCAAATAATTTTGCTAAAGAAATAGGGGCTGACGAACCTGTTACAAAACGTATTTTAAAGACAGTTTTCTATATCCCGCAACAGGCTGTTACTATGCCAGTTAAAGGTTCGAAGCGTATGCTTAAGGCATCTAGAAAACAATTAAGAAATTTAAGAAAATATATAAATGATTAATCGAATCAAAGAAAGGAAATAAAAATATGAAAAAGAAATTTATGAGAAGTGGTAGAGATCAAAAAATCGGTGGTGTATGCGCTGGTTTAGCTAATTATTTTGATATCGACCCTACAATCGTACGTGTTATTTGGGGAGTTTTAGCTTTCTGTTATGGTGCTGGACTTATTGCTTACTTAATCTTGTGGGCAATCGCTCCTGTATCAGATGAATATTAAGAACAGAGTATTATAGTAAAGGAGAAAACATGGCATTCGGTGATAATGGTAAACGTAAAAAAACATTCTTTGAAAAACTTACAATGTTTGTAGTATTAGTAATGTTATTTGTAACATTGGCAGGTATCTTTGCTACTGCTATTGGTGTATTTAGCAGATTCTAAAAAGTTAATCATTTTATTGTTTGGCAATAAGTTGGGTGACTGGGATTTCCCAGCCCTTTTTGAAGTGAGAAGAGAATATGAGTATGTTTTTAGATACAGCCAAGATTAAAGTAAAGGCTGGTAATGGTGGCGATGGCATGGTTGCTTTTCGTCGTGAAAAATACGTCCCTAATGGTGGACCATGGGGCGGTGATGGAGGACGTGGTGGTAACGTTGTTTTCGTTGTAGACGAAGGTTTACGTACCCTTATGGACTTCCGTTACAATCGTCATTTCAAAGCCCAATCTGGCGAGAAGGGAATGACCAAAGGGATGCACGGTAGAGGGGCAGAAGACTTAATTGTCCGTGTACCTCAAGGGACAACTGTGCGTGATGCCGAGACTGGAAAAGTCATCACCGATTTGATTGAGAATGGTCAAGAGTTTATTGTAGCTCATGGTGGACGTGGTGGACGTGGAAATATCCGTTTTGCAACACCAAAAAATCCTGCACCAGAAATCTCAGAAAATGGAGAACCAGGTCAGGAACGTGAATTACAGTTAGAACTTAAAATTCTTGCGGATGTTGGCCTAGTTGGCTTCCCATCTGTCGGTAAATCAACACTCCTTAGCGTGATTACCTCTGCTAAGCCAAAAATTGGTGCCTACCACTTTACGACAATTGTTCCAAATCTTGGTATGGTTCGTACCCAGTCCGGTGAATCCTTTGCCGTTGCAGACCTTCCTGGATTGATTGAAGGTGCTAGCCAAGGTGTTGGACTAGGAACTCAGTTCTTGCGCCATATCGAGCGTACTCGTGTTATCCTGCATATCATTGATATGTCAGCTAGCGAAGGACGTGATCCTTATGAGGACTATCTAGCAATCAATAAGGAACTTGAATCTTACAATCTTCGTCTGATGGAGCGTCCACAGATTATTGTTGCCAATAAAATGGATATGCCTGAGAGTCAAGAAAACCTTGAAGAATTCAAGAAAAAATTGGCTGCTAATTATGATGAATTTGAAGAATTACCGCCAATCTTCCCAATTTCAGGTTTGACCAAGCAAGGTCTTGCACCTCTATTAGATGCAACGGCAGAACTTCTTGATAAGACGCCAGAATTTCCAATTTACGACGAATCAGAAATGGAAGAAGAGGCTTACTATGGCTTCGATGAAGAAGAAAAACCATTTGAGATTGGTCGTGACGATGATGCAACATGGGTTCTTTCAGGTGAAAAACTCATGAAACTCTTTAATATGACTAACTTTGACCGTGATGAGTCTGTCATGAAGTTTGCTCGTCAGTTGCGTGGTATGGGTGTTGATGAAGCTCTTCGTGCTCGTGGTGCTAAGGACGGCGACCTTGTCCGTATTGGAAAATTTGAGTTTGAATTTGTAGACTAGGAGATAGCTATGGGTGATAAACCAATATCTTTCCGAGATGCTGACGGAAATTTTGTTTCTGCAGCAGACGTCTGGAATGAAAAGAAATTAGAAGAACTTTTTAATCGCCTCAATCCAAATCGTTCATTGAGACTTGCGAGAATGAAGAAACAAGCCGAAGAAAAAAAATAAGAATAAAAGAACCCGTGATATTCGTATCACGGGTTTTATAGTTTACTGACTATTTTTGATAAGGAATTTCTAGACTAGATTGTGAAAGGTCCACAGTTAATTGATAGTCTGTATTGTCACGGATAGTAATCTCAAAGTCAGTAGTATAAAGAACTAGTCGGATTGTATCGTCTTTTTTTAGTTTGTAAATCGTTGGTTGGAGTTCAAATTGGAATTCCATCCATTCATCTGGCTTAACTTCTTCAATTTTCAATAAATCATGACGATTTTGGAGATTGAGGTAGCCTTTGGTAATAACACGCTGGGCATTTGGACAATATGGTAGTTCACAAAGGTTTTCCAGCATATGGTAACGACCATTATCAATAGTACGAGCAGCCAAAACTCCTGGATATGGTTGTAAGTATTTCTTTTGACCAAGTTCGAGAAGTTGAGCAGAAAGTAAGCCTTTGTTTGTACTTGACTTGAGACGAAGGTTCAGTTTAACACGCCCATTAAGATGAAGGTCTTCTGTCACTTGCAGGTCTATGGTAACCTGATTGACTTTTCCTTGATAGAGTTCATTATTAAAGGTTTGGTAGGTTTTTCCAAAACGTTCGAAGTCAGAATCTTGGTAGTGGTTTTGAATGACAGCTTCTTCAGTACCTAATGTGAAAGTTTTGTGGTTGGTTTGATTTCCAAAGTCATCAAGTTTATGCCATGTTTGAGGAGCAGTATTGTCTTGCCAAACGACTCTTGGTAGTTGGTAGTCAGTGTTTTGACCCAATAATTTCTGTGTCAAAAGGGCATTCATGGATTCACGGAAATCAATTGACTGCCAGTTGTTCATATAAACATGGGCACCGTTATGATAAAAGAGATGTTTCTTAATATTGCTTGGAAGAGCATTGAACATTTGATAGACATGAAGTGGTTTTACATTCCAGTCTTGTGAACCGTGGGTAAAGACAACTTCAGCCTTAATTTTTTCAGCATTGAGTAGGTAGTTTCTGTCATGCCAAAATTGGTTATAATCACCAGTTTTACGGTCTAGATTTTTCTTTAGTTCTTCTATGGAAGCTTTATGAGCCTCGTTTCCACGAATAAAGTCACCAGCTAAGAGATTACGAGAATAAGTTAATTCATCTAATGAATCGAAGTCCTCTCCAGGATAGCCGCCTGGGCTTGTCACAAGACCATTTTCACGATAATAGTTGTACCATGATGAGATACCTGCTTCGGCAATAATGACTTCTAAGCCATCAACTCCTGTAGTAGCAAGGCCGTTAGACATTGTTCCTAAGTAAGAAAGACCTGTAGTTGCTACTTTGCCATTTGACCAGTCAGCTTTGACTTGACGTTTACGACTATGGTCTGTAAAGGCACGACAACGACCATTTAGCCAATCGATAACATTTTTATAGGCTTCAACTTGTCGGTAATCTCCGTTGGTCATTTGACCTTGTGAATCCTTGGTACCAAGACCTGATACATAGATATTGGCAAATCCTCTTGGGAGGAAGTAGTCGTTAAGTGTGTAGCTACTATTGATATGAGTGAGTTTTTCTTCAGCTTCTGCAACAAGTTCAGCTCCCCCAATAGGTTCAACCAAGTCCAGGGTTGGATTTTCTAACGTAATTTCATGTGGTTCCTTGACTTCTAGTTCAGCTTCCATTTTGTAAAGAGCTTTGTCGCTTGCTTTATCATTAGTTCCTTGATGGTATGGACTTGCAGTCATAACAGCTGGAATCTTCCCATTGTATGTTGGTCGGATTATGCTCACCTTAATGAGATCAGGAAGTCCATCTCTATCAGAATCAACACGAGCCTCTACATAAACAACCTCACGAATGACATTGGCAGTTGAGAAAGTTGCCAAACTTTTACCATTGAAGTAATGATAGTCATTGTCCTCAGGAATAAAACCATCACTAACTAGCTGATCAATCAAGATATTTCCCTTTTTAGTGCGCGTATTAAGAAGTTGGTAGAGGTTGTCAATCAGATCTCCGTATACAATTGGGAATGCCGTTTCTTTGTGAAAAACAAGACCATCTTCAAAGTCTAGTAAGTAACTGAATCCAAGTAACTGGAATGCTACAGTATAGAAAATTTCTGGTGTCAATTCACGGTCTGAATTGAAGAAAGTAAGTAAATCAGTTTCTTTATCAACTGCTAAAGCGGAAAGTGGATAGTCGGTATTTTTGTAATTGAAGAAACAAGTTCTAACAAAGGCTTCAAACTGTTCTTTATGTGAAGCTGAAAGATCAAGCTTGAATCCAAGCTCAGATAATTCTTGTAAAGCTTGTTGATTTGTAACGGGATAATAACTAAATTGATTAAAACGCATTGATATCTCCTTTAAAGATTCATTTAAAATTCATTATATCAAAAAAAGATAGAAAATAACAGAAAGAGTAGAGATATGTCTGATAGTCAGGCATGATAAGAGAGTCGATACAAAAACAAGGACAATTTTCATTTTTTGAGTATCCTATAAGGATATGCTATACTAGAAATATGTTAGATTTGGAGAAATATGGCGTGTCCATGTGGGAAGAGGAGAGGATTCTCTCTTTTCGTAAAAAGTTATTAGCTTGGTATGATGAAAATAAGCGGGACCTACCTTGGAGAAGGACTAAAAATCCTTATCATATCTGGGTGTCTGAAATCATGTTGCAGCAAACCAGAGTTGATACAGTTATTCCTTATTATGAACGGTTTCTAGAATGGTTTCCGACTGTAGAGAGTTTAGCAAATGCACCTGAAGAACGTTTATTAAAAGCTTGGGAAGGTCTTGGTTATTATTCTCGTGTTCGCAATATGCAAACTGCAGCCCAGCAGATTATGAATGAGTTTAATGGGGAATTTCCTTCAACTAACGAAGGTATTTCAAGCTTGAAGGGGATAGGGCCCTATACAGCTGGGGCTATTGCAAGTATTGCCTTTAACCTACCACAACCAGCAGTTGATGGGAATGTCATGCGTGTTTTGGCTCGTCTATTTGAAGTCAATTATGATATTGGAAATCCAAGCAATCGCAAGATATTTCAAGCTATGATGGAAATCTTGATTGACCCAAATCGTCCAGGGGATTTCAATCAGGCTTTGATGGATTTGGGTTCAGATATTGAGGCACCCGTTAACCCGAGGCCAGAAGATAGTCCAGTTAAAGATTTTAGTGCTGCCTATCAAAATGGAACAATGGATCGCTATCCTATTAAAGCGCCAAAGAAAAAACCAGTTCCTATATTTTTAAATGCTTTAGTTGTGCAAAATGGCAGAGGACAGTTTTTACTAGAAAAGAATGAAAGTGAAAAGTTACTTGCTGGATTTTGGCATTTCCCCTTGATTGAGGTAGATGAATTTTCAAAAGATGAAGAACTAAATCTCTTTAATCAGGTTGCTGAACCATCCATGCAACTTGGTCCATCACCTCAAGAAAGTTTTGAGCAGGATTATGATTTAGAAGTTGACTGGCAGGATTGTGATTTCAAAGAAGTGAAGCATATCTTTAGCCATCGAAAGTGGCATGTACGAATCCTAGCGGGACAAGTAGTTGATAGTAAAGAGTATAGCGACAAAGAAGTTGTTTGGTTAACTCCAGATGAGTTTGACCTCTATCCACTAGCAAAACCTCAACAAAAAATTTGGCAAGAGTATTCAAAAAGATGCTGACACACCAGTCTTTCGTGTCTTCTTTGCATTTTTTTGGTATAATTGATATAAGGAAAAAGGTGACTATATGAAAAAAATATTGATTGTAGATGATGAAAAACCAATCTCAGATATTATTAAGTTTAATATGACCAAGGAAGGCTATGAAGTTATTACAGCCTTTAATGGACGTGAAGCGATTGAACTGTTTGAAGCTGAAAAACCTGATATTATTATTTTGGACTTGATGCTTCCAGAAATTGATGGTCTTGAAGTGGCTAAAACAATTCGCAAGACAAGCAGTGTTCCGATTATCATGCTTTCAGCAAAAGACAGTGAGTTTGATAAGGTTATTGGTCTTGAACTTGGCGCGGATGATTATGTGACCAAGCCATTTTCAAACCGTGAGCTACAAGCGCGTGTTAAGGCACTTCTTCGTCGTACGGAGTTAGTAGCAGTGGATAACCAAGAGGAAGATACTAAATTGCAAAGTCTTCAAATTGGGGATTTAGAGATTCTTCCAGATGCTTATGTAGCCAAAAAATATGGAGAAGAATTGGACTTAACTCATAGAGAGTTTGAGTTGTTGCATCACTTAGCTTCGCATCTAGGTCAAGTTATTACTCGTGAACATCTCCTTGAGACTGTTTGGGGTTATGATTATTTTGGTGATGTTCGTACTGTCGATGTCACTATTAGACGTCTACGTGAGAAGATTGAAGACACACCAAGTAGACCTGAATATATCTTAACTCGTCGTGGTGTTGGTTATTACATGAGAAAT
Source organism: Streptococcus sp. CF8_St5-17 (assembly GCF_024295665.1). Taxonomy (NCBI): domain Bacteria; kingdom Bacillati; phylum Bacillota; class Bacilli; order Lactobacillales; family Streptococcaceae; genus Streptococcus; species Streptococcus sp. CF8_St5-17. The sequence goes on along the minus strand of NZ_JANCOU010000004.1, from coordinate 120,945 downwards.
AATGATTGAAGTAATTAGACAAACAATTTTAACCAGAGATTTCGTCTTTGTACTCATTTTAATTGGTTTTATCATGCTTGTTAGTTTTCTCTTGCTTGAAGGCCGTAGAGATAATATCCGACTCAAACAGTTAAATCAAAAGATTAAAGATTTAATTGCTGGTGATTATTCTCAAGTACTGGATATGCAGGGGAATACTGAAATCACTAACATTACGAATAACTTAAATGATTTGTCTGAAGTTATTCGTCTAACTCAGGAAAACCTTGAGCAGGAAAGTAAAAGATTGCATAGTATTTTGTCATATATGACAGATGGGGTTCTTGCAACAAATCGTCGTGGTCAAATCACGATGATTAACGATATGGCTAAGAGGCAACTTGGCGTCGTAAGTGATGAAGCATTAAATCAGAACATTTTAGAGTTGCTCAAGATTGAAGATGAGTACGAGCTTAGAGACTTAATAACTCAAAGTCCTGAATTGATGATTTATTCCCAAAATGTTAATGGAGAGTATATCAGTTTGCGTGTGCGTTTTGCCTTGATTCGTAGAGAATCTGGTTTTATCTCCGGTTTGGTAGCAGTCCTACATGATACGACTGAACAAGAGAAGGAAGAGCGCGAGAGAAGGCTTTTCGTTTCAAACGTTAGTCATGAATTGCGAACTCCTTTGACCAGTGTAAAATCTTATCTTGAGGCCTTGGATGAGGGTGCATTATATGAACCTGTTGCTCCTGATTTTATCAAAGTATCTTTAGATGAGACCAACCGTATGATGCGAATGGTGACGGACCTCTTGCATCTTTCGCGTATTGATAATGCAACTAGCCATTTAGATGTTGAATTGATTAACTTTACAGCTTTCATTACGTTTATCCTAAACCGTTTCGATAAGATACGAGCCCAGGATCAAGAAAAGAAATACGAGTTGGTTCGTGATTATCCCATTACATCGGTCTGGATTGAAATTGATACAGACAAGATGACTCAGGTAATCGATAATATTCTTAACAATGCCATCAAGTATTCCCCTGATGGTGGGAAAATTACGGTTAGCATGAAAACCACTGATGACCAGATGATTTTATCCATTTCTGATCAAGGACTTGGAATTCCTAAAGAAGATTTACCGAAGATTTTTGACCGTTTCTACAGGGTTGATAAGGCTAGAAGTCGTGCCCAAGGTGGGACTGGTTTAGGTCTTGCTATAGCAAAAGAAATCATCAAGCAACACAATGGATTTATCTGGGCCAAGAGTGAATATGACAAGGGTTCAACCTTTACCATTGTTCTTCCTTATGATAATGATGCTGTGAAAGAAGAAGTATGGGAGGATGAAGTAGAAGACAAGAATGAGTGAAAAAGGCTTTAAATATAGTATTTTAGCATCGGGTTCTAGTGGAAATTCCTTCTATCTAGAAACCCCTAAGAAAAAGATTTTAGTAGATGCAGGCTTATCCGGTAAAAAGATCACAAGTTTGTTGGGTGAAATCAATCGTAAACCAGAGGATTTGGATGCTATCTTGATAACGCATGAACATGCTGACCATATCCACGGTGTTGGTGTTTTGGCACGTAAGTATGGCATGGATCTTTACGCAAATGAAAAGACCTGGCAAGCCATGGAAAATAGTAAGTATCTAGGCAATGTTGATTCTTCTCAAAAACATATCTTTGAAATGGGAAAAACTAAAACATTTGGAGATATCGACATTGAGAGTTTTGGAGTTAGCCATGATGCAGTTGCTCCCCAATTCTACCGCTTTATGAAGGATGACAAGAGCTTTGTTATGCTGACGGATACAGGCTATGTTAGTGATCGTATGGCTGGCATTGTCGAGAATGCAGATGGTTACTTGATTGAGTCTAATCATGATGTGGAAATCCTGAGAGCTGGATCTTATGCTTGGCGACTCAAACAACGCATCCTGTCTGACCTTGGTCACCTCTCGAATGAAGATGGTGCAGATGCCATGATTCGTACACTAGGTAATCGTACCAAGAAGATTTACCTAGGACATCTATCTAAAGAGAATAATATCAAGGAGCTAGCCCACATGACCATGGTCAATCAGTTAGCTCAAGCAGATCTAGGAGTAGGAGTAGATTTTCAAATTTACGATACATCTCCAGACACTGCAACACCACTAACAGACATATAAAAAAAGAAGGCAGACGCCTTCTTTTTTATATATTTTTACAATCCAGCGAATTCTTTGATTTCTTGAGCTGACATTGAAGAGTCGCAACGAACCTTAATCTCTCCATTTTCAACATGAACAAAACCTGGTACAGTTGGGATTTCGTAACGTGAGCGGAAGTTTTGCAATGCATCTAGTTGACTTGGTTCTTCGCTGTTAATGAAGTAGATGTGAGCTTTGGTTTCAGCCACCACACTTGCTAATGTGCCAGCAAATTTACGGCAGTAAGGGCAAGTTTTACGGCCAATAAAGAAGGTTGCAGTTTCTTTTTTATCAAGAGCGTCTTGCGCACGCGCAACTGTAGTGACTTCAAGGTCTTTGATATTTTCTAAAAATTGTTCCATGAGATTACCTCGCTTTCATTGATAAGTTTAGTATGCCATAAAGTTTCTAAAAATGCTTAGATTTGATACGAAAAAAAGATGAGATTGGTTGATCTCATCTTTTATAATTTCTTATTTAACAAAAGCATTGATTTCCGCTTCGATGTTAGCAATCTTAGCTTGTGAATCTTCGTTGCTTTCACCAACAACTGCAATGTAGAACTTGATTTTTGGTTCAGTACCAGAAGGGCGAACTGCGATCCATGAACCATCTGCAAGAGTGTATTTCAAGACATCACTTGGAGGAGTAGTCAAGGCTGTTACAGTACCATCAGCGGCAGTGGATGTTTGTGCTTTGAAGTCTTCTACGACTGTGATTTCTGTTGCGTTCCATTCTTTTGGACCATTTTCACGGAATTTCGCCATAATTGCTTTGATTTGCTCAGCTCCATCAACACCTGAAAGGGTAACAGAAATAGTCTTTTCAGCATAGTAGCCGTATTCTTTGTAGATTTCTTCGATACCGTCAGCAAGAGTCAACCCACGTGAACGGTAGTAAGCAGCAAGTTCTGCAACAACAAGGACAGCTTGGATAGCATCTTTATCACGTACGAATGGTTTAATCAAGTAACCGAAGCTTTCTTCAAATCCCATCATGTAGGTGTGATTGTGTTTGTCTTCGAATTCTTGAATCTTTTCAGCAATAAATTTGAAACCAGTTAAGACGTTGAACATAGTTGCGCCGTAGCTTTCAGCAATCTTAGTAACCAAGTCAGTTGATACGATTGATTTGCAGAGGGCAGCATTTTCTGGAAGGGTTCCAGCATTTTTGTGGGCTTCCAAGATGTATTTAGCCATGATAGCACCGATTTGGTTCCCTGATAGGTTGAGGTAGCTACCATCTTTTTGAAGAACTTCGACACCAACGCGGTCAGCGTCAGGGTCAGTTGCGACAAGAACATCAGCACCTACTTGGCGACCAAGTTCTTCAGCAAGAGCAAAGGCTGCTTGATTTTCTGGGTTTGGAGATTTCACAGTAGAGAAGTCTGGATCTGGTGTTGCTTGAGCTTCCACGACTTGTACAGAGTCAAATCCTGCTTGTGCAAGTGCACGGCGAGCCAACATTTCACCAGTACCGTGAAGTGGTGTGTAGACAATCTTCATGTCTTTACCAAATTCTTCAATCAAGGCTGGGTTGATGTTTACATCTTTAACTTCTTTGAGGTATTCGGTATCGACTGCTTCGCCAATAACTTCAATCAAACCAGAAGCTTTTTCAGCTTCTACATCAGCAACTTCAACAGCAAATGGGTTTTCGATAGCACGAATATAAGTTGTCAAAGCATCTGCATCATGCGGAGGCATTTGACCACCATCTTCACCATAAACCTTGTATCCATTAAATGGAGCTGGGTTGTGACTAGCTGTAATCATGATTCCTGCAAAACAGTTGAGGTGACGAACAGCAAATGAAAGTTCTGGAGTTGGACGAAGACTTTCAAAGACATAGGATTTAATACTGTGTTTAGCAAGAACTGCTGCAGACTCAAAGGCAAATTCTGGAGAGAAGTGACGGCTATCGTAAGCAATGGCTACACCACGTTCTTTTTCATTTCCCCCTTTTGACTCAATCAAACGAGCCAAACCTTCAGTTGCTTGACGGACAACATAGATGTTAATACGGTTTGTACCTGCACCAATCAATCCGCGCATACCAGCTGTACCAAATTCAAGATTAGTATAGAAGGCGTCTTCCTTTGTTTTTTCATCCATATTTTCTAAATCTTGACGAAGGTAGTCAGGAAGTTCTGCAAAATTTACCCATTTTTGGTAATTTTCTTGATAAGTCATAGGAAATCTCCTTTATTATATATTCTAATCGGCTTCATTATACCATGAAATGAAGTTTTAGTAAAACGTTAGCATGAGTTTCTGATAAGTTGTAAAATGTAGCTTAAGAACAACCCTTGAACGGCTTAAAGAAACATGCTATACTAACTGTATGATTATTTTACAAGCAAATAAAATCGAACGCTCTTTTGCTGGAGAGGTTCTTTTTGAGAATATTAACCTCCAAGTAGATGAAAGAGATCGTATCGGTCTTGTTGGGAAAAATGGAGCGGGTAAGTCTACACTATTAAAGATATTAGTCGGAGAAGAAGAACCAACCTCTGGAGAGATTAATAAGAAAAAAGATATTTCCCTTTCTTACTTAGCACAGGATAGTCGATTTGAGTCGTCCAATACTATCTACGATGAGATGCTCCATGTCTTTGACGATCTCAGAAAGACCGAGAAAACTTTGCGGCAGATGGAGCTTGCGATGGGGGAAAAAACTGGGGCTGACTTAGAAAAACTCATGCAGGATTATGACCGTCTATCAGAAGAATTCCGTCAGGCAGGAGGCTTTACTTACGAAGCGGATATTAGGGCTATCCTCAACGGCTTCAAGTTCGATGAGTCTATGTTGCAGATGAAGATTGCAGAGCTCTCTGGAGGTCAAAATACTAGATTAGCACTTGCAAAAATGCTCCTTGAAAAACCAAATCTCTTGGTTTTGGACGAGCCGACTAACCACTTGGATATTGAAACCATCGCCTGGTTAGAAAACTATCTGGTTAATTACAGTGGTGCCTTGTTAATTGTTAGTCACGACCGTTATTTCCTCGATAAGATAGCAACCATAACGCTCGACTTAACCAAACATTCTTTAGATAGATACGTAGGAAACTACTCAAGCTTTGTGGAACAGAAGGAGCAGAAACTTGCAACGGAGGCAAAAAACTACGAAAAGCAACAGAAGGAAATTGCTGCTTTAGAAGACTTCGTCAATCGGAATCTCGTTCGAGCCTCAACAACAAAGCGTGCCCAATCCCGACAGAAACAACTAGAAAAGATGGAGCGTTTGGATAAGCCTGAAGTTGGTACTAAATCAGCCAATATGACATTTCATTCTGATAAAACATCCGGGAATGTTGTTTTGACAGTCGAGAATGCTTCTATTGGCTATGATGGTGAAGTATTGTCAGAGCCCATCAATCTAGACCTTCGTAAGATGAATGCAGTAGCGATTGTCGGTCCTAATGGTATTGGTAAGACTACCTTTATCAAGTCTATTGTTGATCAGATTCCCTTCATTAAGGGTGAGAAGCGTTTCGGTGCCAATGTTGAAGTTGGTTACTATGACCAAACTCAAAGTAAGTTAACACCAAGCAATACTGTTTTAGACGAACTTTGGAATGACTTTAGATTGACGCCAGAAGTAGAAATCCGTAATCGCTTAGGTGCATTTCTTTTCTCGGGGGATGATGTTAAGAAATCAGTTGGTATGCTTTCAGGTGGAGAAAAAGCTCGCTTGCTCTTAGCCAAACTTTCTATGGAAAACAATAACTTCTTGATTCTCGACGAGCCGACAAACCACTTGGACATCGATAGTAAGGAAGTCTTGGAAAATGCTTTGATTGACTTTGATGGTACTTTACTTTTTGTCAGCCATGACCGTTATTTTATCAACCGAGTAGCCACTCATGTTCTAGAATTATCTGAAAATGGCTCAACCCTCTATCTTGGTGATTATGACTATTATGTCGAAAAGAAAGCAGAGATAGAAGCTAGCAAAGTAGTGGCAATGTTAGTTGATAGCAATAAAAATGAAGAAACTCCAGTTAATGATTACCAAGCACAAAAAGAAAGTCAAAAAGAACTTCGTAAGTTAATGAGACAAATTGAAAGTCTTGAGACAGAAATCGAAGAACTGGAAACTCAAGCTCAATCAATCTCTGAACAAATGCATACCACCAATGATGCGGATGAACTCATGCAATTACAAGCAGAACTGGATAAGATTAGCCAGCGACAGGAGGAATCTATGCTGGAGTGGGAAGAGTTGTCGGAGAAAGTTTTAAAATAGAAAAAAGCAACAAGTTTGTTGCTTTTTTTGTTTACATATATCCACCCTGAGGGAATCGAACCCCCATCTCAAGAACCGGAATCTTACGTGATATCCATTACACTAAGGGTGGAAACTCTCATCATTATATCAAAAATAGGACTTTTACTCAAGACTAATATAAATATAAAAAGAATAAGAAAAAGGCTTTAGCAATATCTAAACCCTTTTACATTTTTAGTTTTTTTCAAGAAGTGCTTTGATTTCTTGAAGAACTTCCAATTCAGTTGGACCAGCTGGAGCTGCTTCAACTTCTTCTTTCTTACGAAGGTTTTGAGCTTTCTCAATTCCTTTAACTACAAAGAAAAGAACAGTACCAACTACTACGAAGTTGATGATAGCGCTCAAGAAGTTACCGTAAGCAACACCGTTCCATGAAAGTTCAGCAATGCGGTCAACTTTCGCAGCTTTCAAAGCTGGGTTCAATAGTAGTGGAGTGATGATATCGTTAACGAATGAAGTTACGATAGCACCAAAAGCAGTAGCGATGATCACACCGACAGCAAGGTCTACGACGTTACCGCGGAGCAAGAAATCCTTAAGATCCTTTAACATAATCTTTTTCCTTTCAAAATTTTATCAAATTTTTACAGACAAAATTATATCGTAAATCTATATTGAATGCAAGAAAAGTGCTCATTTATTTTTAAAAACAAAAAGCTTGCTAAATAGGTAATTTAAAACAACAATTGTAACTTGAGCAAACCCTATTTCAATCGTATTAATTATATTAATATCATCACCTACAAATTGACCAATTATATGAGGAAACTTGGTAACAAAAATAAAGGTTAATGCCATATCAAGTAAGAAGGTAAAAAGTCTAGCTCCTGAGAATTTGATAAGTCGTCTAAACCAATTTGCTCGTTTTTGTTTAAAAACAATGGTGTCATTCGTGAAGAAAGCGAATAGAATACCTGTTATATTTCCTAAAGCAGTAGCGGTTAATTCTTGCTGTGTCAAGTAAAAAATAATCATGCGAGTTCCTACAGAAACAATAGTAGTAGCAACGCCGAAAAACAAATAAGACAAAATTTCATTATCGAAGAATTTTTTAATGTATCTTTTCATAAGATTAGTATAGCATAAAGCATTTAAATGTGCTATACTAATAAAGTTGACTTGCTCAACCCTTGGTGCTTAGCTTCTTTCACCAAGCATATTAGACGCGGGAGAGCCGCTAAAGGAGAAAATATGAAAAAACTTACTGTCCGTGATTTGGCAGATATTGCCATTGTCGCAGCTATTTATGTGGTGTTGACAATCACACCACCACTGAATGCCATCAGTTATGGCGCCTATCAGTTCCGTATATCTGAAATGATGAACTTCTTAGCTTTTTACAATCCTAAGTACATTATCGGGGTTACTCTTGGATGTATGATTGCTAATTTCTTCAGTTTTGGACTCATTGATGTCGCTGTAGGTGGAGGCTCAACTCTTGTCTTCCTTAGCTTAGGAGTTTGGTTGTTCAGTAAATATAGTAAAGACTATCTTTTTAATGGATTGATTCGTAAAGATCATTTCTTCTTTTCAATTCTATTTTCAATTTCAATGATCACCATTGCTGCTGAATTAAACATCGTAGCAGAAGCACCTTTCTTCTTTACCTGGTTCACTACTGGTATCGGAGAATTCGCTTCACTAATTGTCGGTGCCATTATCATTGGTAAAATTGGTCAACGTATTGATTTGACTAGATAAAGATATCACATGAAATATTATTGAAAAGGGCTGAACTTTGTTCAGTTTTTTTCTTTGTCCATGAACCTAGAAGCTCAACAAAAGTGGTATAATAAAGAAAAAAGGGATTATTTTAATATGTATGGTTATCGTATTTCAGTTTTTGAAGTCCTTTGGAAAAATCAGGTCATTAGATTTTTGTTAATTTTTTTAGCACTATTTTATTTCTATCTTTTTTTCCAAAGAGTTAAGACATCTTTAAAAAGTGGTGGGAGTATGTTGGATCCTTTTCATATTGCAAAGGGAAGATTATACATTCACACGATTATTCTTTTTAGAAAAAGGATTGTTCCTCTAGCTGAAATTAGACAGATTGATATTGATTACGTTCGAGGGAGAAGAATGAATGGGGACAGGTATCATCTGTACTTTACAAGGAAAGATGGAAAATCTTTTACTTTTCATTTTGGAAAAAGCAAAAGAAACGAGGAGTTATTGAAAAATCTTGCCAATGTGGCCAAGAAGTGCCATATTAAAATCTATTATTATTATTAAGAGTCGATTGCTAAAATTGAATTGTTGTCACTTGTGACAATTGTCAAAGCCAGGAGAGTAGCTAATATGAATCAACTACAAGTAATAAGAGAAGATAAACAACTAAGAATTTTATTGATGCAAGAATGCGATATTCTCTTTTATGACCAGTTGAAAGAGGTTGAATTTTCTAAGAACAATGAAGTTTATTCTCTTTCGCCCATAGCCTTTGCTAAAGACGGTAGTGGGGGAGAATATGTAATTCTTGAGGATCAGAGTATAGGTTTTATAGGGAGTGAAGGCCAAGTTGGTCGGGTAGCCGAAAGCCTTGATGAATTGCTTACTTTCTTACTTCATGCTGGTTCTATCTCAGACTTTTCCTGTCGGTTGCTCTATCAAAACAAGGATTTGTTGTTAAAATTCTGTCAGGGATTTATTTACAAAGCACGAGAAAACTACCAGTCAAAAGGTGAATTGTGGGATAAAGTGAGAGCCGGACTCGCACAAGAGTTGGGACTTGAATTTCAGCCAGAGAAACTGCAAGAGTTAGCGTTCAATTTTTATCAATCAGCGATAAGAACTCCACTATTTACTTGTAAATATGGTCATGGTGAGAATGAATATGTCTGCGATTCTGTTTTATCAGATATTGTCGGCTTGTGGGTTTCAGAGCTGGTAGGGTTGACTGCAGAAGAAATTGAAGATTTTGTTAGTACTAAAAACAATCAAATGTAAAGAACAAAAATTTATTTTTACTTAACTGCACTCTATTTAACCTTCTAGGTGCTTTGATTTCTGGATGGTTCTTTGCGAATTCGTCAGCATTTTCACATCTGACTCACGATAGTTATTTACCAAAACTAGTAGCTAAGAAATTAGCGCGTCCAAGTGAATTAGTTTTACTTGAAGGTATCCTTGCCAATGTGTTTGTTAATATCGCCATTCTGTCTTCAATCTTAGTCAAGGATGCGTCTGCAAAACTTTGGATTATTTTGTCAGCAATTTCGATGTTTGTATTTTTATCAAACGAACATATTGCTGCAAATTTTGCTTCATTTAGTATTGTTAAATTCAGCATTGTTGCTAATGAAGTTCAGCACTTTGAAATCGCAAATATTCTCCGTCATTGGGGGGTCACCTTTGTTGCTAACTTAATAGGTGGTGGACTTTTAATCGGTTTACCATATGCTTTTTTAAATAAAAACGAAGATACTTATGTAGATTAAAATTTTAATAGAAGTAGAGAGATTCACTTGGTTTCTCTCTTTTTATTTTTCTTTTTTTAAAAAATATATTAAATATTAGAAATAAAGCTAGAAGTTCAGGAATTATTTTACAAAAATTTAAAGGTTAAAAACTTAATACTACAAGGATGTAAACGATTCCGATGTTTTTAAAAAATATTAGGAATTGATTTAGGAAAGTCTTCCCATTGTATCGGTTTTATGTTATAATATTCACAAATAAAGTTTTAGGAGTTTATATGGTTTCATCAGAATTTATCTCAAAAATTGAATTTGCTTGTAAAAAGAAAGAAAGTCTTTATTCAAATAGCAAATTCAAGTATGCTATCCGTTCAATGTTTGCAGGTGCATTCCTTACCTTCAGTACAGCAGCAGGAGCAGTTGGTGCAGATTTGATTAATAAGATTGCACCAGGTAGCGGACGATTCCTTTTCCCATTTGTTTTCGCTTGGGGATTGGCTTACATTGTCTTCTTGAATGCTGAGTTGGTAACATCAAACATGATGTTCCTTACAGCTGGTAGCTTTTTGAAAAAAATTAGCTGGAGAAAAACAGTAGAAATTCTTCTATATTGTACTTTCTTTAACTTAATCGGTGCCCTTATTGCCGGTTGGGGATTCGCTCATTCAGCAGCCTATGCAAATCTCACTCACGACAGTTTCATTTCTGGTGTTGTAGAAATGAAACTAGCACGTTCAAATGAATTAGTATTGCTAGAAGGTATTTTAGCGAATATCTTTGTAAATATCGCAATTCTATCATTTGTTTTGGTTAAAGATGGTGGAGCTAAACTTTGGTTGGTTCTTTCAGCCATTTACATGTTTGTATTCTTAACAAACGAACACATCGCCGCAAACTTTGCTTCATTTGCTATTGTGAAATTCAGTGTTGCTGCTGATTCGATCGCAAACTTTGGTATCGGAAATATTCTTCGTCACTGGGGTGTAACCTTCATCGGTAACTTTATCGGCGGTGGTCTACTGATGGGATTGCCTTACGCCTTCTTAAACAAAAACGAAGATACATACGTAGATTAAAAGTTGGATTGATTCCAACTTTTTCTTTTTGTTTTTCCATGCTATAATGAAAGTAGTAATGTTAAATTTAGAGGAAAATCATGAACGAAATTAAATGTCCAAATTGTGGCGAAGTTTTTACAGTTAATGAAAGTCAATATGCAGAACTGATTTCTCAAGTTCGCACTGTAGAGTTTGATAAGGAATTGCATGAACGAATCAAGCAAGAATTGACATTGGTAGAGCAAAAGGCCTTGAATGAACAACAGGCAAAACTCGCTCAAAAAGACCAAGAAATTGCCCAGCTACAAAGTCAAATCCAAAATTTCGAAACTGAAAAAGAATTGGCTAGGAAGGAAGTAGAGCAAAGTGCTAGCAAAAGTCTGTTAGAAAAAGAAAAAGAGGTCCAAGCTCTTGAGAATCAATTGGCTACCTTGCGCTTGGAGCATGAGAACCAACTACAAAAAACTCTTTCTGATCTTGAAAAAGAACGCGACCAGGTCAAAAATCAGCTCCTTTTACAAGAAAAAGAAAACGAGCTTTCTCTTGCTTCTGTTAAACAAAACTATGAAGCCCAACTTAAGGCAGCAAATGAGCAGGTTGAGTTTTACAAGAATTTTAAGGCACAACAATCTACAAAAGCTATTGGTGAAAGTCTAGAACAGTATGCGGAGAGCGAGTTTAACAAGGTTCGTAGTTTTGCCTTTCCAAATGCTTATTTTGAAAAGGACAACAAGATTTCAGCGCGTGGTTCTAAAGGAGACTTCATCTTCCGTGATTTTGATGAAAATGGGCTGGAATTCATTTCCATCATGTTTGAGATGAAAAATGAAGCGGATGGAACTGAGAAAAAGCACAAGAATGCAGATTTCTACAAAGAGTTGGACAAGGACCGCCGTGAGAAGAACTGTGAGTATGCAGTTTTGGTAAGTATGCTTGAGGCTGACAATGATTACTTCAATACTGGAATTGTCGATGTCAGTCATGAGTATGAGAAAATGTACGTCGTGCGTCCTCAGTTCTTTATCCAACTGATTGGGCTCTTGCGCAATGCTGCCCTTAATTCTCTAAAATACAAGCAGGAACTAGCACTTATACGTGAGCAAAATATCGATATCACTCATTTTGAGGAAGATTTGGAAGCTTTCAAGGTAGCCTTTGCTAAGAACTACAATTCAGCTTCTGTCAACTTCGGTAAGGCCATCGATGAAATTGACAAGGCTATTAAACGGATGGAAGAAGTTAAGAAATTCTTGACCACATCAGAAAATCAACTCCGTCTCGCCAACAACAAATTAGATGATGTTTCCGTCAAAAAATTGACAAGAAAAAATCCAACTATGAAAGCGAAGTTTGATGCGTTGAAAGGAGAATAATCTTTGTATTCAGCTAAGAACGCCACATTGTCTATAAATGGAAAGACTATGGACTATGTGACATTTGGAAAAGGAAAGGACCCTTTAGTAATTATACCAGGATTGGGCGATGGACTACAAACGGTTAAAGGTATGGCTATGCCTTTTTCAATCACATACCGTATACTTGCCGAACGTTACAAAATTTATGTTTTTTCTCGAATCAATGAGTTGAGGCAGGGTTATACTACACGGGATATGGCAGCAGATGTTGCTGAAGCAATGGAGATACTAAACCTAGATACCGCTTATGTTATGGGGATTTCACAAGGTGGAATGATTGCCCAATGGTTGGTGGCGGATTTCCCTGAAAAGGTTCAAAAGCTCATTTTAGCCGTGACCACTGCAAAACTAAGTAATCTAGGCAGGGAGAGAATTAGTTGCTGGCTGAACCTGAGTCAAACAGGAACTTATAAAGATCTGATGATAGATATTGCTCGTCACTCTTACACGACTAAATCCTTTGGAAGATTTAAATACCTTTATCGAATAATGGGAATCTTTGGTCGCATTAAAGATAAAAAACGTATTGATATTCAGGCTGTATCTTGTTTGAAGCATGATAGTCTAGCTTTTTTCGAAAAAATTAGCTGCCCTACGTTAATCATTGGAGCAGAAAAAGATGATGTTCTTGGCGTAGATGGTTCACTTGTATTGCATCAGCATATCAAAGATAGCCAGCTCACCATTTTGCCAGAGTGCGGGCATGCACTCTATGAACAGAATAAGGATTTCCAAAAGAGAGTTTTAGTATTTTTAGAAAGTTAATAAATGAACGGTATTATCAACTTAAAGAAAGAAGCAGGGATGACCTCGCATGATGCGGTTTTTAAACTGCGTAAGATTTTAGGGACTAAGAAGATTGGCCATGGTGGCACTTTGGATCCGGATGTAGTGGGCGTTTTACCCATTGCTGTGGGAAAGGCGACTCGCATGGTTGAGTTCATGCAGGACGAGGGTAAGGTCTATGAGGGAGAAATCACTCTAGGCTATTCAACGACGACCGAGGATGCTAGTGGGGAAGTAGTTGCAGAGACTCCTGTTTTAAATCCACTGGATGAAAAACTTGTCGATGAGGCGATTGCGAGTTTGACTGGTCCTATCACTCAAATCCCACCGATGTACTCTGCTGTCAAGGTCAATGGTCGCAAGCTCTATGAGTATGCGCGTGCTGGTCAAGAAGTAGAGCGTCCAGAGCGTCAGGTTACGATTTATAGGTTTGAAAGAACGAGTCCGATTTCTTATGATGGGCATCTTGCACGATTTTCTTTTCGTGTCAAATGCAGTAAGGGAACTTATATCCGTACCTTGTCTGTTGATCTTGGAGAAAAACTTGGTTATGCGGCCCATATGTCACACTTAACTCGAACTAGTGCAGCAGGTTTAAACTTGGAAGATGCTTTGACCTTGGAAGAAGTCGCTGAAAAAGTTCAAGCTGGAGATTTTGTTTTTCTCCATCCTCTAGAGATTGGGACAGGGGATTTAGTAAAGGTAAATTTGACTCCAGAGCAGGCAGAAGAAGTTCGTTTTGGTCGCTTTATTGAATTGGAACAAACTGAGAAGGAATTGGCTGGCTTTGAAGATGATAAATTACTAGCAATTTTAGAGAAACGAGAACATCTTTACAAACCGAGAAAGGTTTTCTATTAAGCATTTGGCCAACCGATGATTTTTATCTACTAGTCGAAAGATGGGATTTTCTCATCTTTTTAAAATATCGCAAATAAGTAGTTTTAAAATTTTATATCTTAAAAAACCATTGAAAATACAGTGTTATTTGACAGTTTGAATTACTTATGATAAGATTTAATTTAAGAAAAGCTAGAGAAAAATAGAGGATATTATGAGTATTGAAATGACTGTCAGTGAGATTGCTGAAGTCTTGGGGCTATCCCGACAAGCAATCAATAATCGTGTCAAAGAATTACCTGAAGAAGATATTACAAAAAACGACAAAGGTGTTACTGTTGTTACTCGTAGTGGATTGATCAAACTTGAAGAAATCTACAAAAAGACTATCTTTGAAGATGAACCAGTTAGTGATGAAGTTAAGCAACGAGAACTTATGGAGATTCTTGTTGATGAAAAGAACGCTGAAATCATCCGTCTTTATGAACAACTGAAAGCAAAAGACAAGCAACTGGCTGAAAAAGATGAACAGATGCGTGTTAAAGACCGCCAAATTGCTGAAAAAGATAAGCAATTGGACCAACAACAACAGTTAACCCTTCAAGCTATGAAGGACCAAGAAACTCTTCAGTTGGAGTTGGATCAAGCTAAGCAAGAAGTTCAAGCATCGAAGAAAGGCTTCTTTGCTCGCTTATTTGGCAAATAAGAAAAAACTGCTTGGTTTCTATGATTAGACCAGGTGGTTTCTTTTTACAAATCAATAAGGAATGATAAGATGGAAACAGTAAGAGATTATATCTCATTTGACTTAGAATTCAACAAACACCAAGATAAGACTCATTTGATTCAGGTATCGGCAGTGCACTTTAAAGATGGTGAAGAGGTAGAAGCGTTTGACTCTTATGTTCACTCAGATGTACCTTTAAAGAGTTTTATTAATGGTTTGACTGGTATTACTTCAGAGACTCTCAAGAATGCTCCAAAGGTAGAAGAAGTCCTCCAAAAATTTCAAGATTTTGTTGGTGATTTACCCCTTGTTGGTTATAATGCAGCAAAGAGTGATTTACCGATTTTACTAGAACATGGTTTGGACTATCGAGAACAATATTTAGTCGATCTCTATAATGAGGCACTTGAGCGACGTAGTTCTGATTTGCATGGAATTGCTAATCTAAAATTACAAACTGTGGCTAATTTTCTAGGTTTTAAAGGGCGATCTCATAATAGTTTAGAGGATGCTCGTATGACTGCTCGAGTGTATGAAGCTTTTCTTGAGTCAGATGAGAGTAGGCTGTTACTCAATTCTCAGAGTAGTCTCAATTCGAATCCATTTGATGCCTTAGATCTATCACAGTTTTTTGATTAGGAGGTTTTATGAAACCTGAAAAACCGAAAAAATTGGGTTTTAAAAAGATTTACCTAAATCTAGATAAAATCCTCTTTCTATTCTTTCTAATCTTTATGTTGGTTGACTATATCTGGTTGCCATTAAACTCAGTGATAGCTGGATTTTTACTAAGTCAGACTGGATATTTGTTTATTTCCTACAACAATATTTTTGAGATTATAAAAAACGCACCTATAGTCAGTCTTGGCTTCGTAATCTTAATAGCCATCAATCTGCTGGTAGCCTATTTTCAACTTAGTATTCTCTTTATTGGAGCTCGCCACCTCCTATATCACGAAAAAAGAACTCTTATAGAATACAGTCGAAAAGTATTTCGTGAAAGCCTTGCTTTTATGAAGGAATTGACTATTTCAAAAGCTTTGTTCATCTTTATATTTGTAGCAATGCTATTTCCGTTTATCAGAAAGATATTTAAGATTTATTATTTCAATAAAATCGTAATTCCAGAGTTTATTCAAACCTACATGGAAGATAAGTACTGGATGTGGTGGGTAGCCATTATTATCTTATCACTCTTATTCTTTTATGTTTCAGTTCGCTTGATATTCACTCTGCCCAAGGTCTTTTATGAAAAGATGACGGTTAAGGAAGCAATCATTTATAGTTTGGATAAAACTAAAGATCACTTTTGGTTTTACGCCTGGCATTTATTCTTAATTATTGTAAAAACCAATCTATTCTTCTATCTTCCTCTCATCCCAATATTATCTACTCAGTATATAGTGGATAGCCTTACTCAGAGAGAGTCTCTGGTTCTAGCTATTTTGAATTTTGTTCTTATCAAGAATTTCCACTATATGGCATTAACCTATTTCCTTGTAAAATTTACGTCCTTTTTAACAGGAGAAGAACTTGATATTATGCCAAGACGCGAGAAGGACCATATCATGAGGTGGGGTGTCATGGTGTGTGCATGTATCTTCTTTGCGATTGAAGGCTATAATTATCTAGAAGCTCCTGTAGTCAATCCACCACTTGTGATTTCACACCGTGGTGTATCAAATGGCAATGGTGTACAAAATACCATTCAATCCCTAGAAAAAACATCTCAATTAAAACCAGATTTAATCGAGATGGATATCCAGGAAACAAAGGATGGACAATTTGTCATGATGCATGATGCTAATCTTAGAGGATTAGCTGGTATCAATAAAACACCACAAGATTTGACCTTAGAAGAGTTAAAGCAGATTGACATTCATGAGAATGGTTATGATACAAAGATTTCAAGTTTCGATGATTATCTAACTCGCGCAAATGAACTGCATCAGAAACTACTCATTGAAATTAAGACCAGCCACAAAGATAGCCCGCAGATGATGGAACATTTTCTCGAAAAGTATGCTGCAAAAATTAAGGTTTATGGTCATCAAATGCAATCCTTGGATTACCATGTTGTTGAGAAAGTAACTCAGTATGATAAGAATATTCCAATCTATCTTATCCTTCCCTACAATTCTGTTTTTCCTAGAACGGTTGCGACAGGCTACACAATGGAGTACTCTACTTTGGATGAATATTTTGTCACGAAACTATGGAATACTGATCAAAAACTCTATGTATGGACAATCAATAGTTCCGAATCTTTTAATAAGTCTTTTCACCTAGGTGTTGACGGAATAATTACGGATGACTTGGAAAAAATAAAAGAAGAACTAGAAACTGCTCAGGAAGATCCTGAATATAGTGACTTATTGCTAAATAAAGCAACTGAATTATTTGCTTTTTAACATAAATTAAAATAGGCTGTGTACCAGCCTATTTTTGATAATCTAATTAAAATGGTAACTTACCAGCAAATGCTCCAAGTTTCTTCTTAGTAGTTTCATCAATTTGTTCGAGCGCAGCATTGAGAGCTTGAACAGTCATATCTGAAAGAGTTTCAATGTCTTCAGCATCCACAACTGCGGGATCAAAATCAATTTTTACAACTTTTTTATCACCTGTTAAGGTAGCAGTTACGAGGTTTTGAGCAGAAGTCCCAACAAATTCTGTGGCAGCCAATTCAGCTTGGCTTTGCTCCATTTGTTTTTGAAGTTTTTGAGCTTGACGCATCATGTTTTGCATATTCATCATGGCGGTAGTTAGCTTCCTTTTCTTTTATTTTCCATTTTATTTTAACAATTTTAATTGGAAAAGTCTAATTAAAATTTCAGGATTGCTATATATATATCAACCAATGGTTTAAGGTTTCTTTAAGCTTTCTATATTATTCTGAAGAACTCTATATTAACCGAGAGTTAATAATGCAAGGATTAGTTTTAAATGTTCAATGCATGAAATGCTCTCATCATCAGTTTCTAACTAGAGAGAACTAGTATTTATTTCAAGATAGTGCTAGATTATGATATAATACTAAAGAATGAGTTTTTAAAACAAACCAAAGGAGAATCAATATGATTTACGCTGGAATTTTAGCAGGTGGAACCGGCACGCGTATGGGTATCAGTAATTTACCTAAACAATTTCTTGAGTTGGGAGACCGCCCAATTCTAATCCATACAATTGAAAAATTTGTCCTAGAACCAAGTATTGAAAAAATTGTTGTTGGAGTTCATGGTGACTGGGTTACACATGCTGAAGATCTAGTTGAAAAATTCCTTCCACTTCACAAGGACCGCATCATCATTACAAAAGGTGGGGCTGATCGTAATTCTAGTATTGAAAAGATTATTGAAGCAATTGATGCTTACCGTCCACTAACAGAAGATGATATCGTAGTGACGCATGATTCGGTTCGTCCCTTTATCACACTTCGCATGATTCAAGACAATATCGCTCTTGCTCAAAAACATGATGCTGTTGACACTGTGGTTGAAGCGGTGGATACCATTGTTGAAAGTACAAATGGTCAGTTCATTACAGATATTCCAAATCGTGCTCATCTATACCAAGGACAAACTCCACAAACCTTCCGTTGTAAAGACTTTATTGACTTGTATGGTTCTTTATCAGCAGAAGAAAAAGAAATTTTAACAGATGCATGTAAGATCTTTGTCATTAAGGGTAAAGATGTAGCCTTGGCTAAGGGTGAATACTCAAATCTTAAAATCACAACAGTGACAGACTTGAAGATTGCTAAAAGCATGATTGAGAAAGACTAGAGACATGATTAATCAAATTTATCAACTGACAAAACCAAAGTTTATTAATATTAAATACCAGGAAGAAGAAATTGATCAAGAGAATCATATCCTCATCCGACCAAACTATATGGCTGTTTGTCATGCGGATCAGCGCTATTATCAAGGTAAACGAGATCCAAAAATTTTAGCCCAAAAACTACCTATGGCTATGATTCATGAATCTTGTGGTACAGTCATTTCTGACCCAACCGGTACCTACAAAGTTGGTCAGAAGGTTGTTATGATTCCAAATCAACCACCTATGCAAAGTGATGAGGAATTCTACGAAAATTACATGACTGGAACATATTTCCTTTCAAGTGGTTATGATGGGTTTATGCGAGAATTTGTATCTCTGCCTAAGGATCGTGTTGTATCTTACGAAGAAATCGAAGACACAGTTGCCGCCATTACAGAGTTTGTCAGTGTTGGCATGCATGCTATGAATCGTTTCATGACGATATCTCACAGCAGACGCCAACGAATTGCTGTCATTGGTGATGGAAGTTTAGCTTTTGTCATGGCTAATATTATTAACTATACTCTGCCTGAAGCTGAGATTATTGTTATCGGTCGTCACTGGGAAAAGTTAGAACTCTTCTCATTTGCAAAAGAGCTTTACATTACTGATAGTATTCCAGAAGATTTAAGTTTTGACCATGGTTTCGAATGCTGTGGTGGTGATGGATGCGGACCTGCTATTAATGACTTGATCCGTTACATCAAACCACAAGGGACCATTTTGATGATGGGTGTTAGTGAGTATAAGGTCAACATCAACACTCGGGATTCATTGGAAAAAGGCTTGTTACTAGTCGGATCTTCACGTTCAGGAAGAATTGACTTTGAAAATGCTATCCAAATGATGGAAATTAAAAAATTTGCCAATCGTTTGAAGAATATTATTTATCTAGAAGAACCAGTCAGAGAAATTAAAGATATTCACCGAGTTTTTGCAACTGACTTAAATACAGCATTTAAGACAGTCTTTAAGTGGGAAGTATAATGGAGGATTATTGTGAAGAAAATCGTTAAAGCAAAGATTGCTTCCTTATTGTCAGCTGACGAAGAAATTCAGAGCGTTGAACAATTGGGGGGGATGACCAATCAAAACTATTTGGTTAAGACAACCTCAAACCAGTACATCGTTAAGTTTTTCGGTAAAGGTACTGATAAATTAATCGATCGCCAGAATGAAAAGTACAATCTTGAGTTGTTGAAAGATTTAAAATTAGATGTAGAAAATTATCTTTTTGATATCGAAGCAGGTATCAAGGTTAATCAGTACATCGAAAATGCTGAGACACTTAATTTTAATACCATTAAAACTAAATTTGAAAAGATAGCTCCAATTTTACAAACGATTCATGCTTCTGGTAAAGAATTGAAAGGAGAGTTTGCTCCTTTTGAGGAAATTAAAAAATATGAATCATTGATTCAAGGGGAGATTTCTTATCCTAATTATGAAGCTGTCAGAAAGGCTGTATTTTCTCTGAAGGAAGAGCTTGAACAAATTGGAATTGATAAGAAATCATGTCATATTGATTTGGTTCCAGAAAACTTTATTGAAGGTCCAGACGGACATCTTTATCTAATTGATTGGGAATATTCTTCTATGAATGATCCTATGTGGGATTTGGCAGCCCTCTTCCTAGAATCTGAATTTACAAGTGCAGAAGAAGAAGACTTTTTAAGTCATTACGAGAGTGACAAGACTCCAGTTTCAAGGGAGAAAATTCGTATTTACAAAATCTTGCAAGATATCATTTGGAGTCTTTGGACTATTTACAAAGAAGAAAATGGTGCAGATTTCGGAGATTACGGAATCTCTCGTTACAATAGAGCAGTAAAAGAATTAGAGTCTGAAGGAGATTTAAATGAAAACTAAAAATGGAGTTTCTTTTGGGCTACTATCAGGTGTGTTCTGGGGATTAGGATTAACTATTAGTGCTTATATCTTTTCAATATTCACGGATTTATCGCCCTTTGTAGTAGCAGCAGCACACGATTTCCTAAGTATTTTTATCTTGTTAGGATATCTTCTAGTTAAGGAAGGCAGAGTTCGTTTTTCAATCTTCTTGAACATTCGAAATGTCAGTGTTATCATCGGAGCTTTACTAGCCGGTCCGATTGGTATGCAGGCCAATCTCTATGCGGTTAAGTATATTGGAAGTTCATTAGCTTCGTCAGTCTCAGCTATTTATCCGGCAGTCTCAGTCTTGCTTGCCTTCTTCTTTTTGAAGCACAAGATTTCCAAAAATACAATTTTTGGTATCTTTCTAATCATTGCTGGGATTATTGCTCAGACCTATAAAGCAGAGCAGGTTAATTCTTTCTACATAGGTATTCTATGTGCTTTGATTTGTGCTTTTGCTTGGGGAAGTGAAAGTGTTCTGAGCTCCTTTGCTATGGAAAGTGACCTCAGCGAAATTGAAGCTCTCTTGATTCGTCAAGTTACATCCTTCTTGTCTTATCTTGTTATTGTGCTTTTCTCGCATCACTCATTTGCAGAAGTGGCAAACGGCCAATTGTTTGGTCTATTAATTGTCTTTGCAGCATTTAATATGATTTCTTATCTTGCTTACTATATGGCTATCAATCGATTGCAACCAGCAAAAGCAACTGGTTTAAATGTCAGTTATGTAGTTTGGACTGTCCTGTTTGCAGCGATGTTCTTGGGGACACCTCTGACTGTCTTGACCATTATAACTTCATTTGTTGTAATGGCTGGTGTTTATATTATCATTAAAGAATAAAGGAGAAAACGCGTGAAAGCGATCATCTTAGCAGCGGGATTGGGAACTCGTTTACGTCCTATGACAGAAAATACTCCCAAAGCCTTGGTACAAGTCAATCAAAAACCTTTGGTTGAATATCAAATTGAATTTTTAAAAGAACGTGGTATTGATGATATTATCATCGTTGTAGGTTATTTGAAAGAACAGTTCGACTACCTCAAAGAGAAATACGGTGTTCGTTTGGTCTTCAATGATAAGTATGCTGATTACAACAACTTTTACTCTCTTTACTTGGTAAAAGAAGAGTTGGCTAATAGCTACGTTATCGATGCGGATAACTATCTTTTCAAGAATATGTTCCGTAATGACATCGAACGTTCAACTTATTTTAGTGTCTATCGTGAAGACTGTGATAATGAGTGGTTCCTAGTTTATGGGGATGACTTCAAAGTTCAAGATATCATTGTCGATAGTAAAAACGGACGCATCTTGAGTGGGGTATCGTTCTGGGATGCTCCAACAGCTGAGAAGATTGTAGGATTTATTAACCAAGCCTATGAGAGTGGCGAGTTTGTTGACCTTTACTGGGATAACATGGTTAAAGATAACATCAAAGAACTAGATGTTTATGTAGAGGAGTTAGAAGAAAATTCTATCTACGAAATTGACAGTGTCAAAGATTATCAAAAACTAGAAAAAATTCTTTCTTCGCAAAAATAAGCAACTTTTATGAACTGATACCTTACCTATTTTTACTTGACTTTTCATGTTTGATACAGTATACTAGTGAAAATTTAACCTTTAAGGGAAGTCCAGAGAGACTCACAAGGTGTCAGAGAAAAGAAGCTACAATGGAAACAAGTAAGCAGGTGTTTATTTGCCACTTTTGTGTAAATATCTTAACTGAAACCTTGCAATAGCAAGGTTTTTCTTTATCTGATCCCCTTAAAATTTAAGAAGGAAAAGTTATGAATCCAAATTGTAGAAAACGCATGGGTGCTATTCGCTTGGAAAATATGAAAGTGATTGATCAAGAGGAAATCGCACCAGCAATCTTTGAGCTAGTACTTGAAGGAGACATGGTTGAAGCTATGAAAGCTGGACAATTTCTTCATTTACGTGTACCTGATGATGCCCACCTCTTGCGTCGTCCAATTTCAATCTCATCCATAGATAAATCTAAGAAACAATGTCATCTGATTTATCGCATCGAAGGCTCTGGTACAGCTATCTTTTCAACCTTAAAATCTGGTGATAGCTTAGATGTTATGGGACCTCAAGGAAATGGCTTTGATTTGTCTGATTTAGACAAGCAGAATCGTGTTCTTCTAGTTGGTGGAGGAATCGGAGTACCACCCTTACTCGAAGTAGCTAAACAACTACATAAGAGTGGTGTGGAAATTACAACTGTTCTAGGATTTGCTACTAAAGATGCTGTCATTTTAGAAAGTGAATTATCCCAATACAGCAAAGTCTTTGTGACAACTGATGATGGTTCCTATGGTATCAAGGGAAATGTCTCAGTTATCATTAAGGAATTAGACACTGAATTTGACGCCATCTACTCTTGCGGTGCACCTGGTATGATGAAATATATCAATCAAACCTTTTACGACCACCCAAGAGCTTATCTATCTTTAGAATCGCGTATGGCCTGCGGCATGGGGGCTTGCTATGCTTGTGTCCTAAAAGTTCCAGATAGTGAAACAGTTAGTCAACGTGTCTGTGAAGATGGGCCTGTATTTAAAACAGGAACAGTTGTTTTATAAGGAGAATATCATGACTACAAATCGATTACAAGTTTCTCTGCCTGGCTTAGAGTTAAAGAATCCTGTCATTCCCGCATCAGGTTGTTTTGGTTTTGGTCAAGAGTATGCTAAATACTATGATTTAGACCTATTAGGTTCTATCATGATTAAAGCTACAACCCTTGAACCACGATTTGGTAATCCAACACCTCGAGTGGCAGAAACACCTGCTGGTATGCTCAATGCCATTGGTTTGCAGAATCCTGGTTTAGATGTCGTTCTCTCTGAGAAATTACCTTGGCTTGAAAGAGAATACCCAAATCTCCCTATTATCGCCAATGTTGCTGGATTTTCAAAACAAGAATACGCAGCCGTTTCTCATGGAATTTCAAAGGCAACTAATGTAAAAGCCATCGAGCTCAATATCTCATGTCCAAACGTTGATCATGGAAATCATGGACTTTTAATTGGACAGGACCCTGAGTTGGCTTATGATGTGGTAAAGGCAGCTGTTGAGGCTTCTGATGTACCCGTTTACGTTAAATTAACACCAAGTGTGACTGACATTGTAACTATTGCTAAGGCAGCAGAGGATGCTGGAGCTAGTGGACTCACCATGATTAATACCCTTGTTGGTATGCGTTTTGACCTCAAAACTAGAAAGCCAATCATTGCAAATGGGACAGGGGGTATGTCTGGACCAGCAGTCTTTCCAGTAGCTCTCAAATTGATCCGTCAAGTAGCCCAATCTACCAATCTACCAATCATTGGTATGGGAGGAGTTGATTCAGCTGAAGCTGCTATAGAAATGTACTTAGCTGGAGCGTCAGCTATTGGTGTTGGAACAGCAAACTTTACCAATCCATATGCCTGTCCAGATATTATCGAAAATCTGCCAAAAGTTATGGAAAAGTATCAAATCGAAAGTCTGGAACAACTTAGGAAAGAAGTGAAGAGTAGCTTATAGTCTTTTTAAATTCGTAATGTTTTGAATGCCTTCTTCTTTTTGGTATAATATGACTATGATTGTAACAATACCTATAAAAACTGAAAAAGACATTGCAACACCAGGACCGACTGTCCTAGTATTAGGATATTTTGATGGTATCCACCTAGGACATCAAAAATTATTTAGCATTGCTGGTGAAATTGCTGCAAAGAAAAGATTAAGCGTTGCTTTAATTACCTTTCATGAATCACCGAAGTTAACATTAAAACCCTATTCACCAGAAAATTTACTTCATATCCTGAATGCAGAAGAACGTGAACGAAAGTTTAAACGAGCTGGGGTCGAAAATCTTTATTTAATGGATTTTTCAAGTCGTATTGCCAATATGACCGCTCGAGAGTTTGTAGATACCTTTGTCAAAGAAGTCAAAGCAGATACCATTGTAGTAGGATTTGATTATAGTCTTGGTTCTGATAGAAAATCAGCTGAAGATTTAAAAGAAATCTTTGATGGAGAAGTAGTCGTAGTACCACCTGTAGAAGATGAAAAAGGAAAGATTAGCTCTACTCGCATTCGACAAGCTATTCTAGAAGGGAATGTGAAAGAAGCTGGTCAATTGCTTGGTGGCCCACTTCCAACAAGAGGAATTGTTGTACATGGCAATGCTCGTGGCCGTACAATTGGATATCCTACTGCAAATCTCGTGCTTTTGGACCGCACTTATATGCCAGCAGATGGTGTCTATACTGTTGATATTGAAATCAAACGAAAACTCTATAGAGGAATGGCCAGTGTCGGAAAGAACGTAACCTTCGATGGAGAGGAAGAGCGTTTTGAAGTGAATATCTTTGATTTTGATGAAGATATTTATGGAGAGACTGTGACCGTCTATTGGTTAGATCGTATCCGAGATATGGTAAAATTTGACAGTGTTGAACAACTGGTCAAACAACTTGAAGAAGATGAAAAAGCTGCAAGAAAATAAAAATGAAGCTCGAATGAAAGTTCGAGCTTTTTATTTTTGTAAAAATCTTATAAAAACTAGGATCAAAGATGAGATATGGATTTAAGTCTGATATAATTTTATTAAGGGACTAAAGGAGATTATAATGTTTAAAGAAAAAAGAAATAAAGGCTTTACTGCAGTTCTTTTGATTTCAATCGTATTTTTCTCACTCGCTACTATATCTGGATTCCTAGGTCAGATTCATAAGAAACCTACAGAGAGGTTTGCAGATACGACTGATACTGGAAAAGAAGTTACTATGTCAGTCTACGGTATCTATCCTGAACCTGTTGGTGAAGTTGACGGTGGAACAGTTGTTTATATTGTGCAATATAGTAACGAAGGTGAAGGAAAATTTGCTGTAGTTGAATCTAAAGTGAAAGATGAGTCAATCAATAAACTTCTTGAGAATGCAGATAGTCTTGCTGATAATCCTGGAACACTCACAGGTATTCAGTTAGAACCCCTCACTAATACCAATTTTATCAATACTTCGAAAAATACCAAGATTATAAATCTTGACGAGTTTATTAGTTCGCTACTTCCTGCTAAATCAGTTGTTGCACGAAATATGAATACAAGAATCTATCTCAGTCTCAGTGAATATTCTCGAGACAGCCTGAGCTATATTTTTGGTATTGTGATTTTCTCTGGTATGGGATTAATGACCTTAGTCGCAGCCTTTATCATACGAAAGAAAACAATTGATTCGTTCAAAGAGATTTATCGTTTGTATCCTGAATTAGAAGGAAATCTTGAACTACTTGAAACACAAGCTGATTTTTATGAACAGGACTTGAAAGTTATTCTATATCAAAATCATCTTATTACTTATTATAAGGGGACACAAGCCGTCGATCTCAGAGATGTTTGGAGGATCTATTTAGTACGTACAAGTTATAGCCGTTTTACAACAGTTTATCAGTTTGTATATACTCGAAAGGATAGTTCTAAGAAGTATAGCCTAACTATTCGAAATACTAATAGAGTAGAAGAGCAATTAGAAGAATTCTGGCAACTCCTTCCGAAAAAGTTTCCAGAAATAAATATTGGTAATTTATAAGAAAGCATCTTTTATAGATGCTTTTTCTTTTGGTAAAATTTTGGAAAAAAAGTGAATTTATAACTTGACATCTTAAATTTTAAGGAGTAGAATGTTTACTAGTTAATTAAATGGTTAAACACTAGTTAAGGAGTTGTGATGAAAAAAAGAAGTGTCCTATGGCTTATGCTTGCCTTCTTTGCTCTCGTTTTAGGAGCTTGTGGACAAAATGCTGGTCAAGACAATAGTAATGAAACAAAGGGGATGAAGATTGTGACAAGTTTTTATCCTGTCTATGCCATGGTCAAAGAGGTTTCGGGTGACCTAAATGATGTTCGGATGATTCAATCTAGTTCTGGTATTCATTCCTATGAACCATCCGCAAATGATATTGCAGCTATTTATGATGCGGATATTTTCATCTATCATTCACACACCTTAGAATCATGGGCAGGAAGTTTAGACCCAAGTCTGCAAAAATCTAAGGTAAAAGTCATAGAAGCGTCTGATGGTATGACCTTGGAGCGCGTGCCTGGCTTGGAAGATATGGAAGCCGGAAATGGTGTTGATGAGAAGACCTTGTACGACCCTCACACTTGGCTTGATCCCGAAAAAGTTGCAGAAGAAGCACAAATTATTGCTGACAAGTTATCCGAACAGGACAGTGCTAACAAGGAAACTTATCAGAAAAATGCGCAAAACTTCAGTGCAAAAGCTCATGACTTAACCAAGAAATACCAGCCAATCTTTGAAAATGCTGATCAAAAGACTTTTGTGACGCAACACACAGCTTTTTCTTATTTAGCAAAACGATTTGGTCTAAATCAACTTGGTATTGCAGGAATATCTCCTGATCAAGAACCAAGCCCAAGACAATTGACTGAAATCCAAGAATTTGTAAAAACTTATAAGGTCAAAACCATCTTTACAGAGAGTAACGCTTCATCAAAGGTGGCTAATACACTTGTCAAATCAACAGGTGTGACTCTTAAAACTCTAAATCCTTTAGAGGCAGATCCACAAAATGACAAGTCTTATTTGGAAAATCTAGAAGAAAATTTGTCAGTTTTAGCACAAGAATTGAAATGAGGAGTTTATGAAAGTTAATAAAAAATATTTAGCAGGTTCTGCAGTTGTCTTTGCCTTAAGTGTCTGCGCTTACGCTTTAAATCAACATCAAGCACCTGAGAAAAAAGAAAGCAATCGTGTATCATATGTTGATGGAAAAGAATCTGAAGCTAAGAAAAATGAATCTCTGACACCGGACCAAGTTAGCAAGAAGGAAGGAATAGAAGCTGAGCAGATTGTTACTAAGATTACAGACCAAGGATATGTGACTTCACACGGCGACCATTTTCATTTTTACAATGGTAAGGTACCATATGATGCCATCTTTAGCGAAGAGTTAGTCATGAAAGATCCAAACTATCAGTTGAAAGATGAAGATATTATCAATGAGATTAAGGGTGGCTACATTATCAAGGTGGATGGGAAGTACTATGTCTACTTGAAAGATGCTAGTCATGCAGATAATATTCGTAGCAAAGAGCAAATTGAGCGCCAAAAACAAGAACATACTTCAGATCAAAGTAGTGTAAGCACAGAAGTTCTTGCTGCTAGAGCACAAGGTCGATACACAACCGACGATGGGTATGTCTTTAATCCTGCGGATATCATAGAGGATACAGGTGATGCATTTATCGTTCCTCACGGAGGTCATTATCATTACATTCCTAAGAGTGATCTGTCAGCGGGTGAATTAGCTGCCGCAAAGGCTTATTTATCTGGCAATAGTTCAGCTCTCAGTCAACCCTTGTCACTGACACCGAATAATGGTGTTTCTGCAGCAGATGATGGTTATGTCTTTAACCCTAATGATATTGTCAGAGATACTGGCGATGCTTATATCGTACGACATGGGGACCACTATCACTATATCCCTAAATCATCTCTTAACAATCATCAAGCACAATCTAACACTCCAAACTTAGAAAGTCCTTCTAATTCTACACCAAATAATCCGTTACCACATGTTCACCATGAAGAAGAGGAACACGATCATGGTTTTGATGCAAATAGAATTATAAGTGAAGATTCAGAAGGTTTTGTCATGAGTCATGGTGATCACAATCATTACTTCTTTAAGAAAGATTTGACACCTGAGCAAATCAAGGCAGCACAAGATCATTTGAAAGCTAAGTCACCAGTGACACCAAGTCCAAGTCATGAGGACCATGATGAAGATGAGCATGACCACCATCATGGTGAAGACCATGATCACGGCTTTGCAGTTGATCGAGTGATCAGTGAAGATGATAAAGGATTTGTAGTTTCACATGGAGATCATGCACATTATTTCTTTAAAAAAGATTTGTCAGCAGAGCAGATAAAGGCAGCTCAAGAACATTTACATGGGCATAGCCAAACAGAAGTTCCAAAAGATAATCATAACACTCCTAAAGAGAATGAAGTGAAACACGAGCATCATGAAGATGAACATGATCATGGCTTTGCAGCTGAGCGAGTGATTAGTGAGGATGAGCAAGGTTTTGTGGTTTCACATGGAGACCATGCCCACTATTTCTTTAAGAAAGATTTGTCGAAAGAGCAGATTAAGGCGGCGCAGGAACATTTACATGGACACCATCAGGCAGAGCCTGTAAAACCTCTTGCCAAGACTGTTGAAAGTTTCTCTCGAGATGCCA
Source organism: Streptococcus sp. CF8_St5-17 (assembly GCF_024295665.1). Classification (NCBI taxonomy): domain Bacteria; kingdom Bacillati; phylum Bacillota; class Bacilli; order Lactobacillales; family Streptococcaceae; genus Streptococcus; species Streptococcus sp. CF8_St5-17. The sequence goes on along the minus strand of NZ_JANCOU010000004.1, from coordinate 92,230 downwards.
GCGATGAAGAAAAGATGGCTTATATCTCTAAAACCTATGGTGTTCCGCTTGAAGCGATCCGAATTTCAAATGGATTCTTTGTATTCGGAAATCCAGACCAGGCTTATGACCCAACTCACATTCACCCTTACGCCGTTCGTAAGGAACACGTTCGTATTCCGCTTCAAACAGGTGATGCAGAGCTTGATTTCCTAAACGAACTCTATACAACTGCTCTACGTGATGGAGTCTCTCCTTATAGCTTGCAGGTTGAAAATGGTAGCTTTGTTATCCCTCATGGCGACCACAACCACTATATTAAAGTTCAAACCAAGGGCTATGAAGTGGCTCTAAAAAACAAAATACCTGCCTTGCAATCTAACTACCAACCAGGTGCATTTGATGAAACGACTGTTCAAAACAAGGTTGAACAACTTCTAGCAGAAAGTCGTGAAGTTTACAAGGATAAACCTATTTTACAAAGACAAATTGAGCTTGCCTTAGGTCAATTCTCTGAAAATATGAAGAAGCTTTCAACCAATTCTACAGCTGGCTATCTGGCTGCTTTAGATCTCTTTGACAAACAGTATATTCACATTGACTCAAGTGTCAAACCAACAGAAATCAGTCCTTTAGACAAGAAATATCAAGCTTTAGTAGATAAGATTAATACCTTAGACACAGATGCTTACGGACTTCCTAAGAAGGATTTATTGACTCAGCTTCAAGAAAATAAACTAGCCCAAGATGAAGCAGGTTTAGATTCAGTTGAAGCTAAGCTACAAGCTTTGCAAGATTTTAATGACCGTACTGGAGTTACAACAGTCGAGTACATTAAGTATTTCTATCAACATTTATCTGATAATCACTTAAATGACACTCTTAGAAATAAAATTGCTAACTTAACTTGGACACTTTATCAATCACAATCCTTCCTTAAGGCGACTGACTTGAACAAACTATTCCCAGAAATCTATCAAACAAAACTGGAAGTTGAAGAAGCTCTGAAGAATGAACCTGTTACAAGTAAGCCTTCTGAAACGATTTTAGATACAGAAAAAGTGGATGGCCATAGTGCTAAAACAGCAGTCTATGAGTTCTTGAAAGGTTTGTATGATGATATTAAGCCTGAGGAACAAAGCAATCATGTTCGAAAAGCTCAAGTAGAAGGACTCTTAACGAAAGCTGAAGAATTAGTTGCTCAAGTCAAAGAAGAAGGCGTAAAAGCTTCACTCGCTGACGAGGTGAAAAACCTGAAAGCTGCTCTAGATAAAGACGATGCAGACCTTGATGAACTAAACACACAAGTCCAAGATCTTATAAAACGTATTTCACAAACCATTCAGACTGAACGTGAGAATGCTAATCAAGACCCAGAGGTTTTGCTTCTCTATCAAAAATTATATAATGGAGTCCTTGCCCTACATACTTATTTGGAAATGAATAATGGTTCTGATGCGGACTTTGAAAAAGTGGATGCTTTGTTTGATAAATTATCAGCTGCAAGTAAAGACAAGCAAGCTCTTCTAGCTCTTGCGCAAGAAATTGTCTCATTAAATCAGGAATTTCAATCTAAAGTCAAGCCAGTTGAAGTTAACACCGAAACAGCCAATAAAGAAACAAACGATAAACAAGCTGAGTCAACCTTAACTCCTGCAACTACATCTTCAGAAACAAGAGAAAAAGTAGCAGAATAACAAAAAGTTCAGTCAACTACCGTGTCAAAAGTAGATGCTGATAAAAAAAGAGGTCGGGAATTTTTTCCCGATCTCTTTAGTCTTTATAAGCTACAATGCCAATGATTGTATCAACTGCACGCTCCATAGTTTGAAGGCTGACATATTCAAAACGTCCATGCATATTTTCACCACCAGCGAAGATATTTGGAGTTGGAATTCCCATAAAAGAAATTTTAGAACCGTCTGTTCCTCCACGGATAGGCTCGATAATAGGAGTAATATCAAGATTTTCCATCACTGCTTTAGCAATAGTGATTGGAGTCATATCCTTTTCGATAACTTCTTTCATGTTGTAGTATTGGTCTGTCAAAGTCAAGGTTACACGATCACTACCAAGTTCTTGGTTCATCTTATCAGCAATAGCTTGCATGGCAACCTTACGCGCTTCAAAGGTTTCTTTTTCAAAATCGCGAATGATGTAGCTAGCACGCGCTTCCTCGACAGTTCCGGTTACATCCATGAGATGGTAGAAACCTTGGTAACCCTCAGTCAACTCAGGTCGGTCACCAGCTGGGAGTTGATTGTGGAAGTCGATGGCTAACTGGAGAGCGTTGACCATTTGTCCTTTAGCTGTTCCTGGGTGAACATTACGGCCTTGGAAGTGAAGTTCAGCTCCTGCAGCAGAGAAGGTTTCATACTGCAATTCACCTAGAGGTCCACCGTCAACTGTATAAGCAAAGTCAACATTGAAGTCTTCTGCATCAAATTTATTAGCACCAACACCGATTTCTTCATCAGGACCAAAGCCAACACGGATTTCACAGTGTTTAATCTCAGGATGAGCAGTCAAGTATTCGATAGCGGTCATGATTTCAGCGATACCAGATTTGTCATCAGCCCCGAGCAAAGTAGTTCCATCAGTAGTAATCAAGGTTTGTCCTGGATATTTCTCTAAGCTCTTAAAATCTGCTGGATCAAGCTTGAAACCAGAATTGCCAAGCTCGATAACACCACCGTCGTAGTTTTCAATAACTTGTGGATTGACACCTTCAGCATTAAAATCAGCTGTATCCATGTGAGAGATAAAACCGATCTTACGAGTCAAACTTGGGTCGTTGGCTGGTAAGGTTCCGATAGCAAAACCGTTTGGTAGGTAGTAAACATTTTGCAAACCAACACGTTTCATCTCAGGGATGAGGACATTAGTTGCGAAGTCTACTTGACTTTGGGTACTTGGTGTAGTGGTTGAATGTTCGTCAGAACGAGTATTGACTTTGACATAAGTCAAAAAACGCTCCAACAATGTTGGATATTTCATCGTAACTCCTTTTTTCCTTCTTTTAAAACCATTGTATCATAGAAAGAAGAGAAAAACAAAAGTCAGAAGGGAGGTAACATTCTTATGTTAGCGTTTACTTATGGCTGTTTTAGTGATACAATAAAAAAGATAAAAATATCACAAGGATGCAGAGATGAAAAAAGCGATTTTAATGATGACATTTGGTTCCCCAGAAGAGATTACCTTTGAAGGAGTAGCCGACTTTTTTACTAACATTCGTCGTGGAGTTCGACCTCAAGATCACGAGATTCAAACACTTTATGATAATTATGTTCGAATTGGAGGAACTCCACTACAAAAAATTACCCGTGAAGAAGTTGCCTTAGTAGAAGCTAGATTGGGAAATGAATATAGTGTCTATTTTGCCAATAAATTTTCAACTCCCTTTATTCCAGACGTGATTCGGCAAATGGAAGCAGATGGAATTGAAAAGTGTATTTGCTTGATTTTGGAGCCACACTATTCCTTTTACTCTGTCATGGGTTATGAAAAGTTTTTGGAAAGCAAACAAATTCAGTTTTTAGTTATTAAGGACTGGTATCAAGAAGAAGCCCTATTAAACTATTGGACAGATGAAATTGCTAAGATTTTAAAAGAAAAGGTGAAAAAGGATAGCTTTAAAGTCATCTTCTCTGCCCACAGTGTGCCCATTTTTGCCTTGGATTTTGGTGATCCCTATATCGACCAGATTTTCGAAAATAGCAAGTTAATTGCTGAGAAATTAGACTTAAATCCAGACCAATATACCAACACTTGGCAGAGTGAAAGTGATATTGGTATTCCTTGGATTAAACCAGATGTTCTGGAATATCTTAGAGAACAGGAAGAACATCCAGAGCATTATATTTTTGTACCTATTAGTTTTATTAGTGAGCACATTGAAGTTTTGTTTGATAATGATGTGGAATGTTATGATTTATGTCAGGAATTGGGTGTGAACTACCATCGTCCACCAATGCCAAATACAGATTCTCGTTTGATTGATGCCTTGGGCAATATTATTCGAGCTAATGAACATAAAGAATTTAGAGAATTCCTCCCAGAAGAAGAAACTTTTGATGAATTAGTCCCTTCGGAGGAAACTAAGGATATTTTAGATGAATCACAAGACTTACAAATGCCAGAATTTGTTAAAAAATTAATTGAGAAAAAAGGTCGTGAAAATGTCAAGATGCCTTATTTAATCAAAAAAATGCTTGAAAAAGCTGGCAAATTACCTAAAGACTAAGTGAAAATAGAAAAGAACTGGTAAATTTTGTTTCAAATATCTGCTAAGGCATGATATAACTTAGAACGTGAAAGAAAAGGCGGTGGGACAGAAATCGATAGACAAAGTCTTGATTTCGTAGTCCCAGCCCCGCGAGGATGATTAGGAACTTTTTGGAGTCTAAAAGACGAACAAAAAGTTCAATAAGCTACCGCGTCAAATTATGATTGATAATAAAAAGTGAGGTCGGGAACTTTTTGTCCCAACCTCTTTTTAGGTGACTAACATTTTCTAAACTAGTTTTTTCTTATTTTCCTAAACAGAATTGGCTGAACAATTGAGTAATGAGTTCATCTGGCGCTGCATCACCGGTGATTTCCCCAAGAATTTCCCAAGTACGTGTCAAATCAACTTGAAGTAAATCAACTGGCATGCCCAGTTCAAGACCTTTGTTAACTGCTTGCAGACTTTCAACTGCCTTTTCAATTAATGAAATATGACGGGCATTGGATAGGTAGGTTGCATCCTGTTCGACCAAGCCAGCATTTTCAAAGAAGAGGTTATTGATGCGCTCTTCAATCTTATCGATGTTTTGATTTTTAAGGACTGAAATACGGATGACATCTTCAGGAAGTTCCTGAGTTTCAATAGCCTCAGGTAGGTCAGTTTTGTTCAGTAGGATGATACGGTTGGTATCTTGGCTGATTTCAAGAAGTTGTCGGTCCTGAGCAGTAAGAGGTTCACTAGCGTTCAGTACTAGTAGTACCAAGTCAGCTTCCTTGAGGGCTTTCTTGGAGCGTTCAACACCGATTTGCTCGACAATATCATCCGTTTCACGAATACCTGCAGTATCAATCAATTTCAGTGGAACACCGTTGATATTGACGTATTCTTCAATGACGTCTCGAGTTGTCCCTGCAATATCAGTTACAATGGCCTTATCTTCGCGCAAGAGGTTATTGAGTAGGCTAGACTTCCCAACGTTGGGGCGACCAATGATGGCAGTTGAAATCCCTTCACGGAGGATTTTACCTCGGCGTGCTGTTTTTAGAAGATTGGTCAATAATCGTTCAAATTCTAAAGTCTTTTCACGGACAACAGCAGTAGTAGCTTCTTCCACATCGTCATACTCAGGGTAGTCGATATTGACTTCGACTTGTGCCAGAGTATTGAGAATCTCTTGGCGCGTATTGTTAATAAGATCAGATAGTGAACCATCTAGTTGTTTGACCGCAATATTCATGGCCTTGTCTGTCTTGGCACGGATGATATCCATAACAGCTTCAGCTTGAGTCAAGTCGACACGACCGTTCAAGAAGGCACGCTTGGTAAATTCACCAGGCTCTGCCATTCGAGCACCTTCACGGATAGCTAGCTGGAGAATTTCATTAGTTACGGCGATTCCACCGTGGGTATTAATTTCAATAATGTCCTCACGAGTGAAGGTCTTTGGAGACTTCATAGCTCCCACCATAACCTCATCCATGACCTTACCTGTCTGTGGGTCAACGATGTGGCCGTAGTTAAGTGTATGGCTGTCAACCTTACTCAAGTCCTTGCCTTTAAAAATTTTCTGCGCAATGGCAAAACTATCCGTTCCGCTTAAACGAACAATCCCAATAGCCCCTTCACCAAGCGGTGTCGAGATTGCTGCGATGGTATCAAATTCACGTGTAATCATTTCATTTCCTTTTTACAATTTATATACAAATATCATTTAAAATTGTAACAAAATATAGCGTTTTATTCAACGAATGCCACTTATAAAGAAAAGCCTAAGCAGATTGCTTAAGCTTTATTTAGTGCGCATTTCACCTTGTGGGAAATAAGTTCCTTCAGGCATATCGTTAATAATAACGTGAACAGCTGACTGAGGTGCTCCTGTGTTACGAACAACAGCTTCTGTAACTTCCTTAGCTAGGGCTTTCTTTTGCTCTAGCGTGCGTCCTTCAAATAAATCGATGCGTACAAATGGCATAATTGCGTCCTCCACTAGTTATTTGATTTCTTCTATTTTACCACATTTTGCCATTTAAAGCTTTGAGAAATTATGGTATACTAGAATGTAGCAAAAAATTAGAAATGGACGTGAAATAGAAGCATGGCACAGTTGTATTATCGTTATGGGACCATGAATTCAGGTAAGACGATTGAGATTCTCAAGGTAGCCTATAACTATGAGGAGCAAGGAAAAGGAGTTGTGATTATGACTTCAGCTCTGGATACACGTGACGGTGTCGGTTATGTCTCTAGTCGCATTGGAATGAAAAGACCAGCAATTGCCATTGACGAAACAACAGATATCTTTGGGTTTATCCGGGATTTGCCTGAAAAGCCTTACTGTGTGCTTGTTGATGAAGCTCAATTTCTAAAACGTCATCATGTTTACGATTTAGCTCGTGTTGTCGATGAGTTAGATATACCTGTTATGGCATTTGGTTTGAAGAATGACTTTCGCAATGAGCTGTTTGAAGGTTCCAAACACCTCTTGCTTTTAGCAGATAAGATTGATGAGATTAAGACCATTTGTCAGTATTGCAAGAAAAAAGCGACTATGGTTTTGCGTACGCAGGACGGACTGCCTGTTTATGATGGTGAACAAATCCAGATTGGTGGAAATGAAACCTATATCTCAGTTTGCCGTAAGCATTATTTTGCCCCTGAAATCAATAAGGAGAATAACACAGAATGAATATCTATGATCAACTACAAGCTGTAGAAGACCGTTATGAAGAATTAGGAGAATTGCTGAGTGACCCTGATGTCGTTTCAGATACCAAGCGTTTCATGGAGCTTTCAAAAGAAGAGGCTTCAACTCGTGACACAGTAACAGCCTACCGTGAGTACAAACAAGTCCTTCAAAACATCGTCGATGCTGAAGAAATGATTAAAGAATCAGGCGGAGATGCGGACTTGGAAGAAATGGCCAAGCAAGAGCTCAAAGATGCCAAGGCTGAAAAAGAAGAGTATGAAGAAAAATTGAAAATCTTGCTCCTTCCAAAGGATCCAAACGATGATAAGAACATCATCCTTGAAATCCGTGGAGCTGCTGGTGGAGATGAGGCAGCACTTTTTGCTGGTGACCTTCTAACAATGTACCAAAAGTATGCTGAAGCGCAAGGCTGGCGCTTTGAAGTTATGGAAGCCTCAATGAACGGTGTTGGTGGTTTTAAAGAAGTAGTTGCCATGGTTTCTGGTCAGTCAGTGTACTCTAAACTCAAGTATGAGTCTGGTGCTCACCGTGTACAGCGTGTCCCTGTGACAGAAAGTCAAGGTCGTGTGCATACCTCAACAGCGACTGTCCTTGTCATGCCTGAAGTCGAAGAAGTAGAATACGATATTGATCCAAAAGACCTTCGTGTGGATATCTACCACGCATCTGGTGCTGGTGGACAGAACGTCAACAAAGTTGCGACAGCTGTCCGTATTGTTCACTTACCAACCAATATCAAGGTTGAAATGCAGGAAGAACGTACCCAGCAGAAAAACCGTGAGAAGGCTATGAAGATCATCCGTGCGCGTGTTGCTGACCACTTTGCACAGATTGCCCAAGACGAGCAGGACGCTGAGCGTAAGTCTACTATCGGTACTGGTGACCGTTCTGAACGTATCCGTACTTATAACTTCCCACAAAACCGTGTGACGGACCACCGTATCGGCTTGACTTTACAAAAACTTGATACAATTCTAGCTGGTAAACTAGATGAAGTTGTAGATGCTTTGGTTCTTTTTGACCAAACACAAAAATTGGAAGAATTAAACAAATAATGAAATTAGCTCAAATATTTAAAGATTTTGAGGAAAAGTTGATAGCACAAGGAGAGGAAGCAGAAAGCCTCTCTTTTGTCTATCGTAGTCTAAAAAATCTATCTTTTACAGACTTTGTCTTTGCCCTTCAGCAAGAAGTCACTGATGAAGATTACAAATTTGTAGAGGATATTTACATCAAGCTAGCTAGCCACATACCTGCCCAGTACATCATCGGTCATGCTGAATTCTATGGGATGCAGTTAAAAGTAGATGAGCGAGTCTTGATTCCTCGACCAGAGACAGAAGAGTTAGTGAAACTCATTTTGACTGAAAATCCTGAGAAAAATCTCAAGGTACTTGATATCGGAACAGGAAGCGGAGCGATAGCCCTTGCTTTAGCGAAAAATAGACCAGATTGGTCAGTTACGGCTGCAGATATTTCACAGGATGCTTTAGACTTATCATTGGAGAATGCTTACGCTCAAAATCTAAATCTCTCTTTTATCAAATCTGACTGTTTCTCCGAAATTTCTTCAAAATATGATATAATTGTATCCAATCCACCATACATTTCTCGAGCAGATGAAACAGAGGTTGGTTTGAATGTTTTGCATTCAGAACCACATTTGGCACTTTTTGCTGACGAGGATGGTCTCGCAATCTATCGCAAAATCGCGGAAGGTTCCAAAGACTATCTAACTGATGGTGGTAAGATTTATCTTGAAATTGGCTACAAACAAGGTCAAAGTGTACCCGCTCTCTTTATGGAAAATCTTCCAGAGAAACGAGTTCGTACTCTGAAAGACCAATTTGGTCAAGATAGGATGGTTGTCATTGATGATGGAGAAAATTAAGCAAGAGTTGGAAAAAGGTGGAGCTGTAGTTTTGCCGACAGAAACAGTTTATGGTCTCTTTGCAAAAGCGCTAGATAAAAAAGCTGTTAATCTTGTCTACCAGCTTAAACGTCGTCCAAGAGACAAGGCACTTAATCTTAATGTCGCTCATCTAGACGATATTTTGAACTTTTCTAAGAATCAGCCACCTTATTTACAAAAACTTGTTGATAGTTTTCTTCCTGGTCCATTGACCATTATCCTAGAAGCTAATGACAAGGTCCCTTACTGGGTTAATTCAGACTTGACGACTGTTGGATTTCGCATGCCGAGTCATCCCGTCACTCTAGAATTGATTCGTGAGTTTGGTCCCTTAATCGGCCCGTCTGCAAATATTTCAGGACATACAAGTGGAGTTAGCTTTAAAGAAATTTTAAAAGACTTAGGACAAGAGGTTCTGGGAATAGAAGATGATGCTTTTTTAACAGGTCAAGATTCGACTATTATAGACTTATCTGGCAGCAAGGTGAAGATTCTACGCCAAGGATCAATTAAACAAGAAGATATTCTTGCCAAGATACGTGAAATTTCTTTTGAAGAGGTATGATATGCTACGTTATTTGAAAGCGACAGATGTCGAAACAATTTGTGTCATTAACAAAGAAGCGCTAGGTTATGCTTTTAGTCCAGAGGAAACGGCTGGTCAACTAGCTAAGTTGACACAAGACTCCCATCACTTCCTACTTGGTTTTGAGGATTCAATTAGCCATGACTTACTTGGTTATGTTCATGCTGAGGTTTATGAATCCCTTTATTCAAAACCAGGTTTTAATATCCTAGCTTTAGCTGTTTTACCTCAAACACAAGGTAAAGGAATCGGTAAAACTTTGCTTGAAGGATTAGAACAGGAAGCAGAAAAACGTGGCTATAACTTTATTCGCTTAAATTCTGCAGACCATCGTACAGGTGCGCATGCATTTTATGAAAGAGTTGGTTATACCTGCGATAAAATGCAGAAACGATTCATTAAATTAATAAAAGGAGAAGACCTATGATTTTTGACAAAGATGATTTTAAAGCCTATGACGCGGATCTTTGGAATGCCATTGCCAAAGAAGAGGAACGCCAACAAAATAATATTGAATTAATCGCTTCAGAGAACGTAGTTTCTAAGGCTGTTATGGCTGCTCAAGGGTCTATCTTGACTAATAAATACGCCGAAGGTTATCCAGGACGTCGTTATTACGGTGGTACAGATGTAGTAGATGTTATCGAAACTCTAGCTATTGAACGTGCGAAAGAAATCTTTGATGCTAAATTTGCCAATGTCCAACCTCACTCAGGAAGTCAAGCCAACTGTGCAGCTTACATGGCTTTGATTGAGCCAGGTGATACGGTCATGGGGATGGATTTGGCAGCAGGCGGGCACTTGACTCACGGAGCTCCTGTAAGCTTCTCTGGTCAAACCTACAACTTTGTTTCTTATAGTGTTGATCCTGAGACCGAACTTTTAGACTTTGACGCCATCTTGAAACAAGCTCAAGAAGTGAAACCCAAACTAATCGTAGCAGGGGCTTCAGCCTATTCTCAAATTATTGATTTTTCAAAATTCCGTGAAATTGCTGATGCTGTTGGTGCTAAACTCATGGTAGATATGGCTCATATTGCCGGCTTGGTCGCTGCTGGTCTTCACCCAAGCCCGGTGCCATACGCACATATCACAACTACAACGACCCACAAAACCCTTCGTGGGCCACGCGGTGGTTTGATTTTGACCAATGATGAAGACTTAGCTAAGAAGATTAATTCTGCTATTTTCCCGGGTATCCAAGGTGGTCCTTTAGAGCATGTTGTTGCTGCTAAGGCTGTTGCCTTCAAAGAAGTCTTGGATCCAGCCTTCAAAGAATATGCTGCTAAGGTCATCAAGAACAGTAAGGCTATGGCTGAAGTATTCCTGAAAGATCCTGATTTCCGTATTATCTCTGGTGGCACTGAAAACCACCTCTTCCTAGTGGATGTTACTAAGGTTGTAGAAAGTGGAAAAGTAGCTCAAAACTTGCTGGATGAAGTTAATATTACCCTAAATAAGAACTCTATCCCTTATGAAACCTTGTCACCATTTAAGACTAGTGGTATTCGTATTGGAGCGGCAGCAATTACTGCTCGTGGCTTTGGTGAAAAAGAAAGTCGTCAAGTTACTGAACTTATTATTAAAGCCCTTAAGAATGCAGAAAACGAAGCTGTCTTAGAAGAAGTGAGAAGTGCAGTCAGAACCTTGACGGATGCCTTCCCATTATACGAGGACTAATATTTTATGGATATTTATATTAAGAAAGCCATTATCCATCAGTTCAGTCCTGATGACACAGAGTTGTTCCTAGCGGATAAGTTTCTCAATATCACTCCAAAAATAGAGGAATACTTGCGTAAAAAAGTGGAGCGTGTGTATTCTGATGATGCTAAAACTGGTATTTTTGAAGAGGATAACCCATTTTTCAACAACATTACAGAAGATTTAATGAAAACATCTGTGACGATTGCCAATCTTTGGAAAGAGGAATTCTCTGTATCTGAAAATCAAAAGACAAACGATTTAGTCTTTGTACAGTTTTCAAAAGAAGGAGTGGGACACTTTGCCTTCCTTCGAATTGCATTGCGAGAAACCTTAACACACCTAGGTGGTGAAGTTGATAATCCAATCAAACTGACTCAGAATAATCTACCAGGTTTTGGTACTGGAGCTGATGAAGCCCTTGTGGTTAATCTTCAAAACCGCAAGTATCACCTGATTGAAAAACGGATCAAGTACAATGGAGCCTTTTTAAACTATTTTTCTGAGAATCTTATTCAAGCTCAACCAAAGATTTCACCTAAGAAATCAATCAAGGAACTTGAAAAAACTGCTCAGAAAATTGCCGAAACCTTTAACACGGATGATTTTCAATTTCAATCAAAAGTAAAATCTGCGATTTTCAACAATCTTGAGGAAAACAATGAGCTCTCTCCAGAAAAATTAGCTAATGATCTCTTTGATAATAATCTAACAGCTCGTCTCAGTTTTATTGACCAGGTCAAAGAAGCAGTGCCAGAGCCTGTACAGTTTGATGAGATTGATGCTAGTCGTCAGTTGAAGAGATTTGAAAATCAGAAACTTTCCTTGTCAAACGGGATTGAACTAATCGTACCAAACAATGTCTATCAAGATGCGGAATCTGTTGAGTTCATCCAAAACGATAATGGAACCTATTCTATCTTAATCAAAAACATCGAGGATATTCAAAATAAATAATGTTTAAATTCATACGAAGAGTGCTGGTGCTAGCAGTCTTCCTTTTCGCTGGATACAAAGCCTATCTCATTCGTCAGGATGTCAAACAAGTCATGACGTATCAACCGATGGTTCGTGAAATCTTGAATGAAAGAGATACTCCAGCAAACGAAGAGCTTGTGCTCGCCATGATCTATACAGAAACCAAAGGTAAAGAAGGAGACGTGATGCAGTCAAGTGAATCTGCTAGCGGCTCCACTGATACCATTAACGATAATGCAAGTAGTATTCGTCAAGGTGTTCAAACTTTGACAGAAAATCTCTATCTGGCTCAAGAAAAAGGAGTGGATGTCTGGACAGCCATTCAAGCTTATAACTTTGGACCTGCTTATATTGATTTTATCGCCCAAAATGGCAAGAAAAACACGATTGCTCTAGCTAAACAATATTCTAGAGATACAGTTGCGCCGACATTAGGGAATACAACAGGAAAAACCTATCGCTACATCAATCCTATTTCCATTTTTCAGGGTGGAGAACTCTATGTCGATGGGGGAAACTATTATTACTCTAGACAGGTTCAAGTAAATCTCTATATCATGAAAATTTTTAATCTATTTTAAGCTTCTAGAAATTCTAGGTGCTTTTATAAGTTTTCTTTAAGGATACTTTAATATGCTAGAGTGGAAAAGGAGGAACGTATCATGCGAAAGAAATTCTTTCTGACGAGTGCTGCAGTTCTTTTGGCGGTTGCAACATTGCAAAACGTTTATGCAGCAACTGATGTTCAAAAAGTAATTGATGAAACCTATGTTCAACCTGAGTACGTCTTGGGTTCTTCACTAACAGAAGATCAAAAAAATCAAACACTAAAAAAACTAGGCTATGATGCCTCTAAAGATACTAAAGACTTGAAGACAATGACACCCGATGTCTATTCAAAGATTATGAATGTCGCAAACGATTCTAGTCTTCAGCTTTATTCATCAGCAAAAATTCAAAAATTAGGAGATAAATCTCCACTTGAAGTCAAGATTGAAACACCTGAAAATATCACAAAAGTAACCCAAGACATGTACCGTAATGCAGCTGTTACCTTGGGTGTCGAACACGCGCGTATCACCGTTGCAGCTCCAATTCCAGTTACTGGGGAAAGTGCCCTAGCAGGTATTTACTATTCCCTTGAGTCAAATGGTGTAAAATTACCACAAGAAAATAAAGACTTGGCTCAGGAAGAGCTCAAGGCCTTGTCTGATATTAACGATGAAAACAAGGACAAATCAGGATTCGATGCCAATAAACTGAACGTTGCACTTGCTGATATCAAGGCTGCAGTCGCTAAGGCAAAAGAGTCCAAAGGTGAACTTACAGAAGACGATGTTCGTAAGATTGTCGAAGATACTTTGAAGAACTACAAACTGGATCAAGTTGTTACAGGCAACCAGGTCAATGTCATTATCAACTTTGCCTTCAATCTATCAAAGAGCGATATTCTCAACAATGAAGACTTTACAAAGACTCTAAAAGATTTGAAACAAAGTATCGTTGCGCAAGCTGGTGACAGCTTCAGTAATATCGACCTTAACTTTGATGCCAATAAAGCTATTCAAGACGGTGGGAATATCCTTAGCTCTATTTGGCAAGCCATCCTTGATTTCTTCAAGAGTTTTGGTGCTTAGGTCAATTCATGGTATAATAGATGGTAACAGGATTGTTGCCGTCTTTTTTTGTCGGCTCATAGAAAGTGAAACATATGTTAAAGAAAAATGATATTGTAGAAGTAGAGATTGTCGATTTGACACATGAAGGAGCAGGAGTTGCCAAGGTAGATGGCTTGGTCTTTTTTGTTGAGAATGCTCTACCGACTGAGAAAATCCTCATGCGTGTCCTTAAAGTTAATAAAAAGGTTGGTTTTGGTAAGGTCGAGGAATACCTTCTTCAATCTCCACATCGTAATCAAGACTTAGATTTGGCTTACCTGCGTTCAGGGATTGCAGACCTAGGTCATCTAGCTTATCCAGAGCAACTCAAGTTCAAAACGAAGCAAGTAAAAGACAGCCTATACAAGATTGCTAGTATCACGGATGTAGAGGTTGCTGATACTCTTGGTATGGAACATCCGATTAAGTACCGTAACAAGGCTCAGGTACCTGTTCGCCGAGTAAATGGTGTTCTAGAAACTGGTTTCTTCCGTAAGAATTCTCACGACCTTATGCCCTTGGAAGATTTTTATATCCAGGATCCAGTCATTGACCAGGTTATTCTTGCACTACGTGATTTGCTTCGTCGCTATGACTTAAAACCCTATGATGAAAAGGAACATTCTGGCTTGATTCGTAACCTTGTTGTACGTCGTGGCCATCATTCAGGTCAAATTATGGTTATCTTGGTGACAACTCGTCCTAAAATTTTCCGAGTTGAACAGTTGATTGAACAAGTCATCAAGCAGTTCCCAGAGATTGTGTCTGTCATGCAGAACATCAATGACCAAAACACCAATGCGATTTTCGGGAAAGAATGGCGTACACTTTATGGTCAAGATTACATTACCGACCAAATGTTGGGCAATGATTTCCAAATCTCTGGACCAGCCTTTTACCAGGTCAATACAGAAATGGCGGAGAAACTCTATCAAACAGCCATTGACTTTGCGGAGTTAAAAGAAGATGATGTGGTGATCGATGCCTATTCAGGAATAGGGACTATCGGCTTATCTGTCGCTAAGCATGTCAAGGAAGTCTATGGCGTAGAGGTTATCCCAGAAGCAGTAGAAAATAGCCAGAAGAATGCAGAATTGAACGGCATCACCAATGCCCACTATGTCTGTGAAGCTGCTGAAAATGCCATGAAGAATTGGCTCAAGGAAGGCGTTCAACCAACTGCTATCCTAGTCGATCCACCACGCAAGGGATTGACCGAAAGCTTCATCAAAGCAAGCGCCCAAACAGGCGCTGACCGCATCGCCTATATCTCCTGTAATGTCGCCACCATGGCGCGTGATATCAAACTCTATCAAGAGTTGGGTTATGAATTGAAGAAAGTCCAGCCTGTGGATTTATTTCCGCAGACGCACCACGTGGAGTGTGTTGCTCTGCTCGTAAAAACCTAGAAACCTTTGAATGAAAGGGATAACGAAAAGCCTTGATTGCAAGGCTTTTTGTATTGGCGTGGGGAAGTATCAGAGTGAGAAAATTTTTGGAATGAATAGAAGTGATAGCTAGAAATTATCAGTTTCTATTTCCATTTACCCTGTGGGTACGTGTTTGTTTCCATTGACAAGGAGTTTGTGGGAATAGAAATGTACCCACCTTGTTTGAATCAAGTGAAGTGTAGTTGAAGGAAATCTGTTGAAAGCAATACTTCATTTTACCGAATAAGTAATAATTTAGGCAACTTCAAATCGATTAAAAAAAACTATTTTAAAGGTTAAGAGTAGACAAAAATTGTCCACTCTTTTTTGCAAACTCAATTTATCAATAAATGAAATGAGGGAATGTAAAATGAAATATTTTGAGGTTGAGTTAGAAAATCCTGATGAATTTTTAAAACTACAAACAGAAGATTTTGTGAAAGCTAATCGCTTGCTACTAAGGAAGATAATCCAGAGCGTTACAGTCTATGAAGAAAACTTCGTCATATCCTTTAAATCTGGCATCGAATTGGAAGTATGAGTCTCATTCCATAACTTTTATATTGAACATATCATCTTGTTGTGTTATACTATAAATTGATATAAACAAAGATGTAGGAGGAACCGAAACTATGACAGCCTCAATGCGTTTAAGATAAGCTGGCAATAAAAAAAGCAGAATCTATACCCGATGATAGGCTTTTTTGTTGTGCTTATTTATACGATATTGAGCATTCATTAGTTACGGTGAGGATATTGGTTATTTAACTATACCTTTATTTAACTATGTCTTTAATATGAATGTTTCCAAATTGTATGTATGCAGACCAAAAGCCACATTGTGGGGTTTGGCCTGCATTTTTTATTGCCTAGAATGCTATTCAAAATAGAAATTCAAGCAAAATAATATGCAGGAGATAATATAAATGGAAAAATACAACAATTGGAAACGAAAATTTTATGCAATATGGGCAGGGCAAGCAGTATCATTAATCACTAGTGCCATCCTGCAAATGGCGATTATTTTTTACCTTACAGAAAAAACAGGATCTGCGATGGTCTTGTCTATGGCTTCATTAGTAGGTTTTTTACCCTATGCGATTTTGGGACCTGCCATTGGTGTGCTAGTGGATCGTCATGATAGGAAGAAGATAATGATTGGTGCCGATTTAATTATCGCAGCAGCTGGTGCAGTGCTTGCTATTGTTGCATTCTGTATGGAGCTACCTGTCTGGATGATTATGATAGTATTGTTTATCCGTAGCATTGGAACAGCTTTTCATACCCCAGCACTCAATGCGGTTACACCACTTTTAGTACCAGAAGAACAGCTAACGAAATGCGCAGGCTATAGTCAGTCTTTGCAGTCTATAAGCTATATTGTTAGTCCGGCAGTTGCAGCACTCTTATACTCCGTTTGGGATTTAAATGCTATTATTGCCATCGACGTATTGGGTGCTGTGATTGCATCTATTACGGTAGCAATTGTACGTATACCTAAGCTGGGTAATCAAGTGCAAAGTTTAGAACCAAATTTCATAAGGGAGATGAAAGAAGGAGTTGTGGTTCTGAGACAAAACAAAGGATTGTTTGCCTTATTACTCTTAGGAACACTATATACTTTTGTTTATATGCCAATCAATGCACTATTTCCTTTAATAAGCATGGAACACTTTAATGGAACGCCTGTGCATATTTCTATTACGGAAATTTCCTTTGCATTTGGGATGCTAGCAGGAGGCTTATTATTAGGAAGATTAGGGGGCTTCGAAAAGCATGTATTACTAATAACAAGTTCATTTTTTATAATGGGGACCAGTTTAGCCGTTTCGGGAATACTTCCTCCAAATGGATTTGTAATATTCGTAGTTTGCTGTGCAATAATGGGGCTTTCGGTGCCATTTTATAGCGGTGTGCAAACAGCTCTTTTTCAGGAGAAAATTAAGCCTGAATATTTAGGACGTGTATTTTCTTTGATCGGAAGTATCATGTCACTTGCTATGCCAATTGGGTTAATTCTTTCTGGATTCTTTGCTGATAAAATCGGTGTAAATCATTGGTTTTTACTATCAGGTATTTTAATTATTGGCATTGCTATAGTTTGCCAAATGATAACTGAGGTTAGAAAATTAGATTTAAAATAAACAATATTGGAGGAATATTTATGTATCTTATTTTCATGTAACTCTTCCTGCTAAAATCGCAGGGTTTTCCCTGCATACAAGCAAATGAAAGCATGCGATTATAGACAGGAGGAAATGTTATGGAATTAATATTAAAAGCAAAAGACATTCGTGTGGAATTCAAAGGACGCGATGTTTTAGATATAAATGAATTAGAAGTATATGATTATGACCGTATTGGTTTAGTAGGAGCAAATGGTGCTGGAAAAAGCACTTTACTCAGGGTACTTTTAGGAGAATTAACTCCCCCAGGATGTAAAATGAATCGTCTGGGTGAACTTGCCTATATTCCCCAGTTGGACGAAGTAACTCTGCAGGAGGAAAAAGATTTTGCACTTGTAGGCAAGCTAGGTGTTGAGCAATTAAATATACAGACTATGAGCGGTGGTGAAGAAACAAGGCTTAAAATAGCACAGGCCTTATCGGCACAGGTTCATGGTATTTTAGCGGATGAACCTACGAGCCATTTAGACCGTGAAGGAATTGATTTTCTAATAGGACAGCTAAAATATTTTACAGGTGCACTGTTAGTTATTAGCCATGACCGCTATTTTCTTGATGAAATAGTAGATAAAATATGGGAACTGAAAGATGGCAAAATCACTGAGTATTGGGGAAACTATTCTGATTATCTTCGTCAGAAAGAGGAAGAACGTAAGAGCCAAGCTGCAGAATACGAACAATTTATTGCGGAACGTGCCCGATTGGAAAGGGCTGCGGAGGAAAAGCGAAAACAGGCTCGTAAAATAGAACAGAAGGCAAAAGGTTCTTCAAAGAAAAAAAGAACTGAAGACGGAGGGCGTTTAGCTCATCAAAAATCAATAGGAAGTAAGGAAAAAAAGATGTATAATGCTGCTAAAACCCTAGAGCACAGGATTGCGGCCTTAGGAAAAGTAGAAGCTCCGGAAGGCATTCGCAGAATTCGTTTCAGGCAAAGTAAAGCATTGGAGCTCCATAATCCATACCCTATAGTCGGTGCAGAAATTAATAAAGTATTTGGGGATAAGGCTCTGTTTGAAAATGCATCTTTTCAAATTCCGTTAGGAGCAAAAGTGGCGTTAACTGGTGGTAATGGAATCGGAAAAACAACTTTAATCCAAATGATCTTAAACCATGAAGAAGGAATTTCTATTTCGCCTAAGGCAAAAATAGGTTACTTTGCACAGAATGGTTACAAGTACAACAGTAATCAGAATGTTATGGAGTTTATGCAGAAGGATTGTGACTACAATATATCAGAAATTCGTTCAGTGCTAGCATCTATGGGGTTCAAACAGAACGATATTGGAAAAAGTTTATCTGTTTTAAGCGGTGGAGAAATTATAAAATTGTTGCTTGCTAAAATGCTCATGGGTAGATATAACATCCTAATAATGGATGAACCCAGTAACTTCCTTGACATACCAAGTTTAGAGGCTTTGGAAATACTAATGAAGGAGTACACCGGAACTATCGTGTTTATCACCCACGATAAACGATTACTCGAAAATGTAGCAGATGTAGTTTATGAAATTAGAGATAAGAAAATAAATCTGAAACATTAAATTTAAGGTAGTCGCTGGTCAGTATAGTCTGTTCTGGTTGGCGACTCCATTGTTAAAGAGTATAAAGACTTTAGATTTTATGAATATTAAAAATAGGAACAGTCAATTGAACTGCTCCTATTTTTCTGCTAAATATATTGTAGTTTTCTTATATGTATAATGATAGATTAGCGGATTCTCATCTACGGTACTTACTTCAAATATGAAGAAGTGATCGCGGTTATCTCTGGACTTTTCCTTATTGAGGACAAAGTAATTCTTACGTGAAGTCGCCATTGTTTTTAGGATATCATCAGTTAGGAAGGTCAATGGAATATTCATGTTGGAATAGCGGTAGAAGTCACATTCAAAATCTTGGTAGCTCTCGCTGTAGTAGTCCATTTGCAGTTGGTTACGCTGAAACTTAAGCTGATTCATAAAGCACCTCCTCAACAAGTTCAATACTAATAATGTCTTTCAATTTCAAATTGATGTGACCTGTTGTAGTTTTTATCAAAATGAAATCCTTATTCAGACTTGGTATTGTTCCAGTGTGGGAAACACGCTTGTTTTTTTCAATCACTTGAATGCGTGTGTGTAGCTGCCCAGCGTATACTTGACTGAGGAGTAATAATTTCTTCTCCATTGACAAATCTGACATGTACGTTACTTTGTTTGTATCATCAGAGAGTGCTGATGTATGCTCAGATAGGAAAAAGCCCATCCATTTTTGCATCTTTGTATCCTGGTACTCTCTTGCTGACTGAAATGGTAAGGATGAACGGTCAATCATTTTAATCCCTCCAATCCACCAGCGGAATGACCGCCAATAAGTTTACTGCGTTCAATATTTTAGGAACCTTCAGTTAGGACGGTTCCTTTTTGTATGGCTAAAAAGCCAAACTGTTCTCTGACAACATCAATAGCTGTCTGAAGTCTATTTTCTTTTTCAATTTCTTCTACATCATGCAAAATGAGGACAACCCTTTTACTACCAAGGTGTTCTGTGCAGAATGCGGTTCAGCTTTTGGACGTAAGAACTGGACGACCAGTCGTGGCAAACGTAAAGTTTGGCAGTGTAACAACCGTTATAAGGTAAAGGGACAGATTGGTTGTCAGAATAACCATATCGATGAGGGAACACTAGAGAAAGCTGTAATGATGGCAGTTAAACTACTGAGTGAGAATATGGATTTGTTGCATGGAAAGTGGAATAAGATCTTGGAAGAAAACCAGTTATTAGAAAAGCATTACAGTGTGTTACTGGCTGAATTGATAAATAAGGAGTGTTGGGAATATGATTCCTTTGAGATGTGTCAGGTACTAGATAGTATTTTGATTTCGGAGGATGGACAGATAACCGTTAGATTTTTGGAAGGAACAGAAGTTGATTTATAAGGCTGTAGGCATAGTATAGTTCACTATGTTTGCAGCCTTTTTTCTTGTTTAGTGGTATAATTATATGTAGGATTTTTTTAATATCGGTTACTTTTTATGAATTAACCAAAAAACTAAAATGGAGTTGTTTTATAATGAGATATTCTGAAGAAGCATTACAATCATGGATTAAGCCGTTATCTGCCACTGAAGAAACACGGGTTGAAAATACTATTGGAATGATTAAAGATGCAATAGAAAGGAGTGGGCTCTCTTCAAAGTATGAATATGAAATTTTTGCCCAAGGTTCTTATGCAAATAATACGAATGTAAAGAAAAATAGCGACATTGATATCTGTATCATGGTGAAATCTTTATTTTATTGTGAGTATGTAGATGGGTTATCGGACCTAGACTATAATTACTCTAGTAGCAGCACCAATGCTAATGTATTTAAAAACGAAGTGATTAAAGCGTTAATTTCAAAATTTGGTGCAGAATCAGTTTCTATTGGCAATAAGTGTATCAATATTAATTCTAACTCATATCACGTAAATGCAGATGTAGTCCCATGTTTTCAATATCGAAATTATAGATATATTGGTAGCAGGTCATCTGAAAAATTTGTTGAAGGCATCAAATTTTTTACCTCAAACGGAAATTATGAAGTAATTAATTATCCTAAAGTTCATATACAAAATGGTATCTCTAAGAATAAATCTACTCACTATAAATATAAATATTTAGTTAGGATTATGAAGCATATTAAGAACGAGATGCAGGAGCTAGGATTGACAAACGAACGCATTTCTTCATATTTGATAGAATGTTTGGTCTGGAATATACCTGAACAGATGTTTTTCAATAGTAATAGCTACACAGGGTTGTTACAGCAAGCGTTATATTACATAGTGTCTCAAGTGAATTTAAATTGGGTTGAAGTAAGTGGAATGTATTACCTTTTTCGTTCAGAGCAGAAATGGAATTTACAGGATACAAAAACTTTTTTAGTTAGAATGATTGAATTTTTGGATTATAAATAAAACTTATGAATGAACAGCAGAAAAAATTTTTGAATATTACAATATGGGTTTTTGCAATTTGCTTGTTATTAAGATTGTTAATAAGTGGCCAAGAGATTGCAGTGAATCTTAAATCTGATATTTTGGCATTGGTATATTCAGCCATTGGGTATATTGGTGAAGCTATATCAGTTACAGCAATTATTATGGCTATTTTTGAAAAAACAGCATGGCGGTGGCCATTACTATCTAAGATTCATAATGTTCCAATTTTATTTGCGAATTATGTAGGTAGTTTCAAGACGGACTATGATCAGAATGAAAGAAATTGTGAACTTACTATTGAACAGTCATTTACGACTATTAAAGTTAAGTTTAAAACGGGTGAAAGTTCGAGCCATAGCATTACAGCATCAATTATCAATGATAATGGAACACAAAAATTAATTTATACATATTTAAATAGCCCAAGGGCTGAATTGCAAAGTCCTATACATTATGGGACGGTAATTCTTGATATTGATAATCCAAATCAACTAGAAGGAAATTATTATACTAATCGAGGAACCAAAGGTTCAATGAGTTTTGAGATAAACAACCCTTCTCGCTAGTTGGATTTGTAAAGATTTAAATAAAGAAAGAAGAACTAACTATCGGAAACTTGGCATAGATGTAACAATACTGTATATTAACGAAGCCGTAAATACTCGCATTAGTTACGTTTAATAGTTTAATACGGATATTCAGCAGCTTTGATTTCGTTTCACAGTATAGGTAGTAACCGTCAAGACATGTTGAGTGCGTGAGTTTGTTAGTGAAACGTGCTTAATCCTCAAAAGGTTCACCCAAACCTTTTGAGTCCCACAAACGCATCATGTTGAGGCAGTATCACTGCTTGTACAAGCTGAGACATCAGCAAAGTAGAAGCAGATTTCCGCCCATGGTATAGCTGTCGTAGAGTGAGGAGTTTACGACGAAACGATACGGTAACAGCGAAGCTCCTAGTGTGTAGTGTTGCTCGTAAAAGCCTAGAAATCTTGATATGAATCAATAATGTAAAGCCTTGAATGTAAGGCTTTTTTTGTATTTTTGTGATAAAATATAGGTGGTTATAATCAAGACCAACTAATAAGCAGTAACAAATATTACATTTAAAATAATCAAGATATGGAAATGAAATGACAGAAATTGATAAAAAGAATTTAAAAAATTATCTTTATTGTACATTTGGAATTACTTATATAACATGGGGGCTTCTCGCCATAATTACGCAATCTCATATTTTGGGATTAGAAACGATTATAGGGAGAACACTACATATAGTAGGCGCACTTGGTCCAGCTATTGCAAGTGGTTTTTATTTGAAAAGTAATAATATAAAATTTAAACATTTTGTATTTAATAAAAGAAAAAATAGTAGTATTTATTTCATTATTCATTTGTTAGCAATTTTGATACTATTCTCAGTATCTTCCTTAGAATTAAACGGAGTATCAATTTATCTAATGCCGCTATTCTTTATACAATTAATTTTTTTTGGTGGTGGACATGAAGAATTAGGATGGAGAGGTATATTACAACCGTTACTTGATAAAAAATATACTTATTGGCAATCTAATTTGATTGTAGGATCAATTTGGGGGATTTGGCATCTGCCTTTATGGCTTATAGTTGGAGAAAGCCATAAAGGATTTCCTTTTATTTTATTTTTTATATATACATTATTTTTAAGTTTCGTTTTAGGGCTTCTTTATCGTCAAACGAAATCTGTAGGGTACTGTCTATTATTTCATGCGTTCGCAAATTTGTTAAATCTCTATTTTGTGTTGAAGATTAATCTTTCTTTTATTATCATTTTTATTGCTTATTTAATTTATACAATATTGGCGAGTAATAGAATTAGTAAGGAAAAGAATTTGTATCCAAAATAACTGGCTATACTCTAGAAAATGAAGATGATTTTGTTCAAGGTTATATAGTAGAAATAACGAAAATCTATATGAAAGGTTTAGAGTAAATATGAGTCTCTTATTTGAAGAATTTAAAACCATTTGTTTCCATTTAAATCGAGTCGGAATTACACCGACACTGATGGGCTCTTTGGGATTTGAGTTTAGAACGAAAGAAAATTGGGGGCCGTCTGACATTGACATTCATGTACCTGGTGACCCTAGAGGTTGGGAAGCACCTGATCATCTCAGAATTTATGACTGGGACAAGATAATGAAAGTGATGAAAGACTTAGGCTACGTCTTAATAGATATTCATGAGCATGAATTCCAAAAGGATGGTCTGAGCGTTGAATTCGGAAGTATTGATTCTTTACCTGATTTTGCAAGAGTTTCGGAATTGGATATAGAGCTGATTCATCTCGATGACATCACTTTTCGTCTTCCAAGCTTGGAACAGTTTTTAAGTATTTACAAGGCTTCTTCCCAAGATTCTTATCGAAATGAACAAAATAACAATAAGGATTTTAAAAAGATCGAGTGGCTGGAAAGACATTTGTAAATTATCATATGAAAAGTAGTAAGTTGTAAGACTGGTTGTCATGTTATTTTTATTATCATTTTTATTGCTTATTTAATTTATACGATATTGGCTAGTAATAGAATTAGTAAAGAAAAGGATTTTAAATTATAGAATGGATGATGTTTCTTTTGGAAGAAGTGATCAACTTTCCGTTCCACAGTATCATTTTAAAATGTTTTTATTTGCCTTTTGTTTATTAGTATAAAAGCAGAATATTACCACATTGTGAGACAATTGTGTTGATGTCAAGGGTTGTACCTATTGCTTAATTAATGTATTGAAATGAAAGGATTTCTAGCAAGTAAATTGAAGTTACTAGGAGGGCAAAATGTGTAATGTTGATTTGGAAAAACACCTTGATAGAATTGGGATAGCTTATGAAACGAGTGCCTTTACAGACGGTATTCGACCTGAGTCAGAGGAGGATATAAAAAAGTTTGAAGCAAATTATGCCTCCATACCAGCAGAGTACCGCTGGCTGCTACTTAACCTAGGTGGTTGCTATTTGGTAGAACCATGGATTTTTAACTTGAAGGAGTTGGAGGAAAATTATACATACTTTGAAAAGGCATACGAGGAGTATATGAGTGAATGTGAAAACGGCCCAGTGTTTCCTATCGGAGGTTTAGGTGATGGAAGCATCGTATTTATAGACCTGAAAAGCGGTAAGGTTCGTGGATATAACAATGACTATGTTGACCTTGAGGAAATTGCGGAGAACTTTTCGGAACTTGTTTTAGATTTAGTAGAACAGGTAGAAAGCTTTTCTTGATACAATATATTCTATAGGGAGTATGTATTAAATGTTGCATCTACAATATGATTAAGATATGGAATGTATTAAGAAGGTAATTGATCGAAAAGAGAAATATGAATGTAGGAATTAGTGACATTTATCATAAGTGTGATAAAACCAATATTTGGACTGAAGAAGCAAATGATAGAGTGAAAAACAGTATGGTGGCAGGACAGACTTAGTTTGATAGATTCTAGTTTAGCGTAAAATATGTACAATGGTCATTATATAGATTTGGATTTAATAAAGAGGTTCACAATGAGATTGTTTGATAAGTTAAAATTGAATTAAAATGCTATAGTATTAGTTGTTCTATACAACTTAGAATTTGACGAGGTGTAGATTATGGCTTCAAGTAAAGAATATTTAGATTTCATTTTAGAACAATTGTCCGAGTTGGAAGAAATATCATATAGAGCAATGATGGGTGAATATATAATTTATTATCGAGGGAAAATCATGGGTGGAATTTATGATGATAGATTTTTAGTGAAGCCTGTCAAATCTGCAATATCGTATATGCCGAATGTAGAATACGAATTGCCGTATGAAGGTGCAAAGGAAATGCTATTGGTAGATGATGTTGACAACAAAGAATATTTAACTGGCTTATTTAATTCAATGTATGATGAGTTACCTGCACCAAAACCAAAGAAGAAGAAATAATAAAATCTCAGTTTATCTAGGTAATACCTTTTTACGATAACCTTTGCTATTGTTAAAAGGGATGTGGATATGTTCTCTATGACTGAGGATGTTGAACCGATATTACTGCTTCTTCAAACTGATTGAACAATGATGAACCTAGTGAAAATCCTACAGTAAGGAGTTCAAATATGAAATTCCATGAATTTGGGGATAAGGATTTGCCTCCTATCCTTCTCATACACGGTGGCGGTAGCTCTTGGTGGAACTATCTTCGTCAAGCTCGAATCTTGTCGGAGAAATACCGTGTTATTTTACCTACTTTGAATGGTCACGGCGAAGAATATCAACTCGATTATGTTTCTACTGAAGATTCTGCCTTGGAAATCTTGGACTTTATCAAAGAGAATTATGGGGGGAAGGTGTTTGCGATTGGTGGTGTTTCACTTGGTGGCCAAATTGCTATGGAGCTTTTGTCTTTAGACGGCGATATAGCAGAGAAAGTCATCATAGACGGTAGCCTCTGTATTCCTCAACCAAAGTTGGCTAAAATCAGCATCTTTCTAGTACGTTTATTTGGTAAACTGATGTTTAGTAAATTCTCATGTAAACTCCAATTAGGCATGATGGACAAAATCTATCCTAAACTCGCTTATCCAGATGAACTAAAAGCTTATTATTTAGAGGATCTGCCAAGGACGCCTATCAAAACATTAGTGACTATTTACAATACCTATATGGGGCGTTACAAACTGAA
This sequence comes from Streptococcus sp. CF8_St5-17, assembly GCF_024295665.1. NCBI lineage: Bacteria > Bacillati > Bacillota > Bacilli > Lactobacillales > Streptococcaceae > Streptococcus > Streptococcus sp. CF8_St5-17. Next base: position 66,210 of record NZ_JANCOU010000004.1, on the reverse strand, counting down.
GGATACGATTTCTGATAGCAAGGCGCAGGTTCTGTATATTTATGGTGAAAAAGAATTGAACTGTGTGAAAGCATCGTCTAAATTATTTCAGCAACTGCATCCAAATACGATTTTATATGAAGCAAAGGGTTATAATCATGGCTATTTGTCAGCTTATCTGCCTCAAGAGTGGATTGATTTGGTTGAGCCATTTTTAAAGCGCGAATCATTGGAAATGTGTATTGAATCTGATATATAACAAGGAGGAATCTTATGCTAGGAGCAATAGTTGGAGATATTGTAGGTTCTGTTTATGAATGGGACAATATAAAAACGAAGAACTTTCCTTTATTTCGTGAGGACTGCTTTTTCACAGATGATACGGTTATGACCTGTGCCGTTGCTGAAGCCATTATGAATGGCGGTCAGAAGGATGACTTTATTGATGCCATGAAAAAATATGGTAGGATGTATCCCGATGCAGGTTACGGTGCAAGATTTGGCAATTGGATTGATGGCGACGATCGAGAACCTTATAATAGCTTCGGCAATGGCTCAGCAATGCGTGTTTCTCCATGTGCCTGGGCCATGGATTGTAGTTTTTGTGCACGAACGGGAGCCTGGCCGTCCAGAAGAGCTCTTGCACGACTTTCTGCAGAGGTGACTCATAACCATCCAGAGGGGGTCAAGGGAGCTATGGCGACGTCTGATGCTATCTTTATGTGTCGTTATTACTTTGGAGGTTACAGTGGCGACTATGGAAAACCGATCAACGATAATCCTACAGAGTGTAAGAGACTCATCAAGGAACACATAGAACAAGAGTATGGATATAATCTTTCTCAAACACTAGATGAAATTCGTCCTACTTATCGTTTCAATGAAACGTGTCAGGATACCGTTCCTCAGGCCATCGTTGCCTTTCTAGAAAGTACAGATTTTGAAGATGCGATTCGAAATGCGATTTCTCTTGGTGGGGACAGTGATACTCTTGCTGCTATCACAGGAAGTATAGCCGAAGCAGCTTATGGTATTCCTGATTGGATTAAGAAAAAAGCCTATACCTATCTAGATGAGCCTTTAAAGGATGTCCTCAGACGATGGGAAAGGGAAGTTGGCTGAATTTATAGAAATAAGGCTAGCGCTCGATAATAGTTAAATTTCTAAGACCAGATGGAGGTGAAACGAGTGATTCAACTTAGCGGTTTAAAAAAAGAGAAGGAAAATGGGTTAATAGACTATCACCACTCATCTGATAAGAGGTTTGAAAATATAAGTACAAAAGAAGGTACAATCATTGGCTGCCATCAATCTCAGAAAAATAACTTAACTTGGTTTGCTTATCGAAAAAGTAGCCATGAGATCCGGATTGAAGTGAGAGACGAAAAGAATCTTCAAAGTTCCTATTTAGATTTGGAAGATAGCTTTCTTGATTCTGAGGTGACTTTTAAGAGCTTCTCTGATAGTAAAATCATCGTTTCATTAACAGCGGGACAGGACGGCTCACAGGATTTTTGCCTTGAATTATTGAATCGTGGGCTGAGTATGAGACATAAATTTCCACGAGATTTAGCGTATGTTTTTACGATTGACGAGGAAAGTTCGTTGTTGGTAAATTTTTACACAACTGAAATTTATAAAATAACGAATCATGATTTTCAAATAAAGTCTAGCCAACGATTTTCAGTATTTGAAAATGACGGGTTATCAAACGTTTGGAAGATTAACAATTCTTATGGTGTATTCTCTACAACGGAAGAAAGATGGTTCGTGTTTCGTTTAAAGACATTAGAGCTCATTGATGAAATGGTACTAGATAAATACCCAGGAGAATCCTCTGGGATAGACACGCTCTTTCAAACAGGGAATCAATTGATTTTTAGATGCTATCATTACAATAACGGAACAAAAGAAGTTGAATACATGAGTGTGGAAAAGCGTGATTTGGAGAGCGTAATTGAAAAAACAAGCTAGGAGGGGGATCGATGCTTATATTGGAATTGTATCAAAATCATTATTCAAAAGATTTGGTTGCTTTTGATTCTTTAGATGAGGGTAAAGCTTTTGTAGCTCAAATTCCTGGTTATACTTTAGAAACAGAAGATGGGTTTGAAGTGGAGTATTTTAACCCTAAACACTTGCCGGATTATATGGAAATTATCTATAAGGGAAATATTGTGCCCTTTTCTAAGTTTATGTTCAACTCTGAGGAAAATGTGGACATTATTTGGAAAGAAATTTCGAATCTATCCGTAAAAAACGATCAAGTAATCGAAGGGTATTCAAAAATAGATGCCTATGTCATTAACAACAATGAAGTCAAAGCTTATGTCGAAGCAAGAGAATCCAAGTATCGTCAGGCAAAATCTTTCTTAGAAAGCAAAGGGTACGAAGTCGATAGAAGCTTTTTTGGAAGTGAAGACGGCGAAGCGATTCTCTACAGAAGACGAGAAACCGAAGATTGGCACTTCTTGTGTCACTTAGACCCGCTGTTTGTAGAGATTGAAGATGTAGAGCGATACGTGAAAGAAGAGATGAATGCTATTCAATAGCCAACCAAAGTTCGTTTTGAGTTGCTATCACGTTTTGTGTGAGCTGATTGACCATCAAATAGTAAACCTTTAGCATTGCTAGTTTCTTAAGGAGAAATATCTATCATGAAAATGGAAATCGCTAAAACCTATCTTGTAAAAAAAGATATTTTTGGTTTAAAAAAAGATGAACTTTGGACCTTAGTTGACAAGGGTTATCAGGCTTATTTTGGTGAACATAATTTCGTATTTGTCAATGATGAGAAAGTGAAGGTATTTGCAGTTTTACAAGATAGTTCAGAAGAAGATATGCAAATTTACCATCATCTGGATGACTATCTTGAAGAAGTCGCTCACGAAAATTTCTAAAGAATGTGAGATGCAAATTGAAAATTCTCGCTTTTAAAAAGTTTACTGAAATATTTTTGTGGGAAATCATAATTTTTAATATATTTAGTGAGAAAGATAATGGATAAAGAATTTTATATGACACCAGATTCTGAAGAAAGCAATCTTGTCCTGAAACAGGCTTTGAAAGAACTAATCGAAGATATGTACGAAAAGAATATAATATCAGGTTTGTTAGAGGATGGTATAGATAGTCAATCTTTTGAGGAACTTGTTCTTTCTTTAAGGGATAAACTTAAAGAATGCTATCCTAAAACGAAGCTCAAACGAATGATGAAGAGCATCCATTATGCGAATGGTTTTGAAGATAAATCTTTAAAAGAAAGTGCTTTTCTCTTGGATGAGATTGAACAGTATCTTAGTAGCAATCGCTTTCTTGATCATGATCAAGCGGTCAAGTATTTTAATGACAGAATTACTGCTGATGACTTTGAAATCAATCCCCAATCTCTAGTTTTAATCATGATTGAAAGTTTGCATTGCTGAGAGAAGGTGTATAGGATATTGAGAAAATATGCGTAATGATAATAAAAGAGAAAGGTATAGCTATGTCTTATGATTTAGTAGTATTTGAGAAATCAATCGCACCAGCTAGTAAAGCTGAATTTTTAGAATGGTATGAGGAGCAAGTGGAGTGGAAGGAAGACCACGATTATGATTCAATTGAAGTTAGTTCAAGCAAACTAAAAAGTTGGTTTCTGGACATGATAAAACTATTTCCTCCTATGAATGGTGACTTTGATATGGATGATGCTTTAGAGAATGACCAAGAGCTGGAAAGTCGTTTTACTGACTACAGTATTGGTAAGAATCTTATCTATGCAGGATTTGCATGGTCACAAGCAGAAACAGCCTATAATACAATGCTCATATTAGCCTTAAAACATGATGTGGGATTTTTCGATGTCAGTGGTACTGGGGCAATTATCCTATCTGAAACTATCAAGTTAGATTAAAAGATGAGCCAGGTTAGTTCTTAGGAGATTTTATGATTTCCATAGCTTCCTAGCATATGTATTTATTAACCTTTTTACAGGGAATTAATTTTGGGATAGACGTCCTTACAGAGGCAAGACCGATTATAAAAAAACTAGACTGAAACCAAGGTGAAAACCGTCTGGTTCAGTCTTTTTTTCTGTTAATGTAGTATAATAAAAGGTGTAGAGATTCAATTTTTTAATAGGATTATTCTAAGAACGAAAACATTTAGAAAGAGAAAAAATATGAAGCAATCACTTGAATTTTTAAGAGAAAGAATCACCGATAAAATGCCCTTGGAGGATATGGTCGCAATCTTTGAAGATTTGTGTCGTGAGCCAATTGATGATGAAATGATTTTGTTTGAAGTAGGGACATTTACAAGTATATCTGATAAACCCTTGTTTCAACTATCATTAGTAAGGCAAGTCCCTGATGAGGATGAAGAGTTTTATCAGGTTCACCTCGATGTTTTCTATGAAGCATGTCAAGAGAATGAAATATTTCATGAATCAACCTGGGATGAGGATTTAGAGGAAAATATTTTTGACTACATTAGAAATTCAGAAGTATTTGCCTATGCTAAAGAACAGGAATACCTAGCAGTCAAAATGTATCTTGAAGAAACTTAAGAAAGCTAGTTAAAGTAAGGAAATCTAATGACAGGAGAATTATAAATGAATAAAATCATGGTAATCATCAATCCAACCTCTGGTGGCGAAAAAGCTTTGGATTATAAGGTGAAGCTGGAGAATAAAGCTAGAGACTATTTTGAAGATGTGGAGATTAATATTACGGAAAAAGCGCAAGACGCCACAAACTTTGCAGAAGAAGCGTCTCGGGAGCACTATGATGCAGTTCTTGTATTCGGTGGAGATGGTACTGTTAATGAAGTAATTTCTGGTATCGCGGAAAAAGACTACATTCCAAAACTTGCGATTATTCCAGGAGGAACTGGAAATCTCATTACGAAACTATTAGAAATCGATCAAGATATTGACGGTGCGATTGACGAGCTTGATTTTAGTTCTACCAATAAGATTGATATCGGAAAATCAAATGGAAACTATTTTGGCTATATTTTTAGTATTGGTTCACTACCAGAAGCCATCCATAACGTTGGGATAGAGGATAAAACAAAGTTTGGCATGCTCGCCTATGCGATTAATACCATGAAGTCTGTGCTTACAGATCAAGCATTTAACATTACAGTTGAGACTGAGAATGGAAATTACATTGGACCAGCCAGTCATGTTTTAGTTCTCCTCACCAATTATTTCGCTGACAAAAAAATCTTTGATGAGGACAAAGATGGTTATGCTAATATTTTGATTTTAAAAGATGCATCTATTCTTACCAAATTGTCAGTTATCCCTGATTTATTAAAAGGGGATGTTGTCGTGAATGAGAATATCGAATATATGAAAGCTCGTCACATCAAAATCTCTTCAGATAGTGAATTAGAAACGGATGTTGATGGTGACAAATCTGATGACTTACCAGTAGAAATTAAGGTACTAGGGCAGCATATCGAAGTTTATTCTCAACCGAAAGAATAAAACTTTTGAAAAGAATAGTAGATAATAAAGGAGCTGATGATGATGAAGATTTTAGTAATTAATTCTATTTCGTTTAAAAAAAGAATGATTGAATTACTATTTGATTATCTTTTCATTCTAGCTTATTTAGTACTTCTGTTTTTAGGTTCGATGCTTATTTACATTATTCTTTTTAATGGCGTCCCAGAGTTCACAGAAATTCAGTCGCAGTGTCTTGTTTTTTTTACCTCTGTTTTGCCAATCACTCTACTTTTTACATTCTTAGATTATACAAAGAATGGGAGTTTTGGGAAGGCGAAAGCAGGACTTCAATTGGTTTACAAGAAAAAAACAGTGCAAGCTAGCTTGATTAGAAACACCATTAAATTTTTACCTTGGCAAATAGGTCATATGGGCACGATACATGGTTTCTATAGTGATTTTGATTTCTTATCTGTTATCCTCTCGTTTTTAGCTACTCTCCTCGCAGTTGCCTTACTAGCAATGAAGGTTTTCAGGAAAGATAAGCGACATCTAGGTGACCTTATAGCTCATACACAGGTACAGCTAAAAGGTGATTAAAATTAAATATTTCATAGTTATTTCAATTATTAGGGAGCGTGCTGTGTGCCAGCTTCCTTTTTAATGATTTAAAATTACTTTCTTAGCAAAATGCTTGGACTTAAAATAAATTTGAACTATAATATAGGAGAAGCTAATCGACTTGAAAAATCTTAGTTAAAAAGGAAACATTTTATGAAAGTATCTAAAAAAATTAGATTAATGAGCTGCTGTGGTTTAGCTATCTTTACTTTAGCTGCCTGTAGTACAAACCAAAACCAATCTATGGAACAACAGAATGGTTCAACTACTAAGTTGGTTAGCTCAGATAAAGAAAGCTATAAAGGAACCTATAGCAATCTCAATAGCAAGGCAAGCGAAGAAGAAGTTCGAAAAGCCTTGGCTGCACATTTGGATAAGGACAGTGTGGATGCATTTTTCAACCTTGTAAATGATTATAACAATACTGTCGGTTCAGTTGGATTAACTGGAGATTTTTCTACCTTTACAAAAACAGACTATGATGTGGAAAAAATTAGTCACCTATGGACTCCCAAAAAAGGTGATTTTGTCGGTACTAACTGTCGTATTAACAGTTATTGCTTATTAAAAAATTCCATCGAAATTCCTAAGTTAGAGAAAGATGATTCCCTCTTGTTTGTCGATAATGACGCCATTGATAAAGGAAAGGTCTTTGGTACAGAAGATAAGGACGCCTTCGATATTTTATTCTCAAGAGTCAAGACCGAAGCAACGACAGATGTTAAGGTTCATGCAGCAAAGATGGAACAATTCCTCTCTCAATTTAAGTTTAATGAGAATGCAAGAATGCTCTCCGTAGTTGTCCATGATGACTTAGATGGTCAATCTCTCTTTATAGGCCATGTTGGGATTCTTGTACCAAGCGAGGATGGCTACCTCTTTATCGAAAAGTTGACCTTTGAGGAACCTTATCAAGCCATCAAATTTGCGACCAAGGAAGATTGCTACAAATATTTAGATACAAAATATGAAAACTATACAGGTGAAGGTCTAGCTAAACCATTTATTATGGATAATGATAAGTGGGTTCAATTTTAAAGGAAGGCACTGAATTGGAAGAAGTACTGACATTCATAATTTTTGTCCTAGTCGGAGTATGGGCTGTTTGGGTTATCAAAGGAAATCAGCAGAGACCAAGAAAAAATGAGAGGTTTATTGGTTATATCAATCGATACGATGAAGATGGAGAACCTTACCAAGCTGAAGTTTGGGAAGTGACAGAAGATGAGGAGTAGACATATGGAATTACAAGATTTTACAGAAAAAGAACAAGAAATGATTAAAAAGGGACTAACTTTCTCTAAGCTGAACGATAAGGAAACAGCCGATAAGATTATCGCCTTAATCCCTCAGGATATGATTAAACTGATTCCATTTTTTGTTAGAAAACATGCCATTACTCGTACTGTTAAGAGAATCTCGCTAGAGTATCCAGAGTTGTATGCTGTAGCTGAACAAGAAGGCCAACTTCCTGAAAAAGAAGCCCAAGAATTGCGCCAAATTCTTACAGATATTTTCCAAGAAAAAATGAACAAGCATAAGATTAAATAAGTTTTGAGATTTATCAATAAGGTGTCGATTGAGCATTAGGAGTTTAGTATGGCTATTGATGGCGTTAAAATCATTGACAGTGATCAAGGTTATGATATTTATAATGAAGTAGTCGGTCGCTATAGAGACGGTGATCATGTGTCCGATATTATCAAGGATATCCTCGATGCAGAAAAAGATTACTGTCAAACAGACTTTTTTACAGAAATTTATTGGACTGCTCTTGCCTACTCACTGTGGAAGATTGGTCACCTGACAGACGATATCAGAGATAAAACCTTGGAGCTTATCAAAAAAGGGGCTGATCCATTTTGGTTGGAAATAGATTCAAAGGCTTTGAAGCAAAGGCAAAAGGTCTTGTATAAACTTGCTATCCAGTTGAAAACTGAAAATCCTAGACCTCTAAAGGTCCTCAAGACCAAAGCTAAACGCAAACCCTACTTTGTAGAAGGGGATCTCCTTGCTGTTAAGTTCAAAGACCAGTATGGTCTTATCTTTGTATCTATGGTTGATCAGAGTCCTAGAAAGCTTGAGTATCATCTGGCTTGCACGCGCCTCTTACAGACAAAAAAGCCCACCATCGATGATTTTTTGACCAGTCAAATCTCCTGTAAGATGGAAAATACAAAGTTTGCTCTCGTTACAGACTGCTGGTTCAATCACAAAGATTTAGGGCAATTATTAGAAAATATTGAAAAAATTGGACAGGTGGAACTCAGACCTTTTAGTCTTTGGATGCTGGCACCTGCCCAAAATTTAGAAGATATTTATCAAGAAATCACTAGAGATAAAGGTTCCTCTGGCATTCGATTCATCGAAACCTATAAACTTGTCGACGATATTTTTCCAGTTTAATGCTTATGTGATAAAGGGGGAGATGGTCAATCATTCCCACATGCTGTGCTGGGCTCTAACACCATAGCTATCTAGGGAACCATCTGAATTGAACTTGGATTCAATACGGTACCTTTTCCAGAGGTCGTAATCTGCTGTTTGGATGGTTAGGATAAAGTTGGTATCCTTATCAGAGACATTATAATCAGCAGGATTGACTTCAAAGATATCGATAAATTTTCGTGTTTGAAAGTCTTGGAGCTTGAGATTTGCTAGCTTGATATGATTGATGGAAATTTCTTCTAGTTGATTACTATCCTTAGGTGTTCTGTAATAGGTGATGACACAATTTTTGAGCTGATCAGTATCTTTACCTGTGGGAGTGAGGCTCATAAAGCCAAAGGACTGATTATCCCGCTTGACTTCGAGAAGCTGACCGTAGTAGAAGTGGTCGTTTTTGGGATTGGTGATGGAGCTCTCTGCGCCTTTATCTCCAAAGGTATAGCCTTGGTCTAAAAGCTCGGAAGCCTTGGTCTCCCCGATAATGATAGTGGTATCTTGAATGGTTACTGGAACAGGTTGAGCTGGAAGGCCACTCATCATCATGCAAAACATAAAAACATAACTCGTTAAAAAAGCTGTCCCGATAAAAGCGTTGGTTGATGCATAGACATGACTGTTATGAAAGTTTTTTCTTATAGCTAGTACAACAAATTTTCCAAGACTTTTTAAAACCATACTAACAAGTACGATGAAAAATTGTTTTTTCAAACATTCATAAATGGCTTGAGGAAAGCTATTAACATGATAGTAGAAACCAGCCAATACGAGTAGATTTACGATTAAATAGATCAGCAAGAACCAATGAATCTCTTTAAGGGCATTAGCATCAGTGATTTCTTCATAGTCGACGTGAATTCTTCCTTGAACAGCTTGGCCAAGTTTATAAATCCATTTGGGAATGTCTTTGCCTTTTTTAACCGCAACTACAAGTCTAATATAGAGATAGATGCTAAAGGACAAGGATAGAAAGAAAAGAGCATAAAAACCTAAAACAATACTAGTGAACATGACTACTTCCCCCTATTAACATTCAATAAAACAATTTCTTAGCTCCATTATAGCATTTTCTAGGGAAATAGAGCTAAAAATATCCGTATGATACTAACTGATTAAAAGGAGTAAAATCATGGGAATGATTGCCAATTATCAATATTTACCAGACGATGAATTTAAACAATTAAAAGGTCTTTCCAATCAAGAAGATGACTCGTTAGATTTTGCTGAGGATTCCTCTGATAGTCATGATATCTTAATAGATATCGACAAAATGTGGGATGCCTTGGTCTTTGTCTTGACAGGTTTTAGTAGTTCAGAATTTTTGGATGATAATCCCTTGAGAGAGGCTGTTTTAGGGGTGACTCCTCTAGAGGATGTATCTGAATATATCGCCTATACTGAAAAAAACAGGATAGCCGAGATTGTAGAAGCTTTAGAAAGTTTTGACATGGATAGGGCTATGACTGACTTTAGTATGGAAGCCTGTAAGAAAGCCGACTTGTATCCTGATATTTGGGATTATCTTGAGGAAGAGGAAGAAATCAAGGATGACATTTTAACCTGCTTTGTAAATATGAAAGAGTTTTACAAAAAGATTTTGGAGCTCAATGGAAATGTCCTTGTTACCATTTGTTAAGATTTTATGTCATCCATTAGAAAGGTAGTTCCATGAATCCATTTCTACAAAAGTATATCACTTTAAAAAAGCAATATCTGGACCAAGATGGAAAGCCTTCAAGTGTTGCGGCTCTCTATGATTTGGCTGATGAATTAGCTAAATCTGATGATTTAGAAGCTAAGAAAGTCTTAGTTGACCTCTATGAACAATTGGGTCTCTACACTAGTGCCTATAGCTTATTTACTGAAATTTTAGACAAACCTGATCGAAAACAGATAAAGAAACTGAGCCGTTTACAAGAAATGAGTCAGAGTCATGGCAATCGTTTTGCCCTTCCTCGTCCTCTAAGAAAAGAAGAGAAGAAGCAAAGACAGGACTTGTTAAAAAATTTGCCTCATTTTCTCTATCATCCAGATCCCTTGGCTACAGGTTCATTTGTTGAAGGAGAAGCTAAGGTTTGTCCATCTTGTGGGAAAGAAAGCAATGTTTATTATGCCCTTATACCTTATAGTATAGAGGATATAGAATACCTTTGTCCATTTTGTATTGCAAACGGTCAAGCAGCCAAAAAATTCGATGCAGAATTTATCCAAGATGCCGAGTGGCAGGGTGAATTGGATCCAGAAAAGAATCAGCTGCTTTTTTGTCAGACCCCAGGCTACTCTAGTTGGCAGGGAGAATATTGGCTTTCTTGTTGCCAAGATTATTGTGCTTACCTGGGTACAGTTGGAACTCGAGAATTGAAGGATATGGGAATCGCTGAGCAAGTCTTGGCAGACTATGAAGCGCGTGAAGAATATCAAGAGGTAGAAGACTACTTGGTCAAAGACGGGCCTATCTGTGGTTACCTTTTCAGATGTCTCCATTGTCAAAAATACCAGATCTGGGTTGATGCAGATTAAATCGAAATTTGATTCGCTATGAAAATTAAAGAGAAGACTATGGAAGAACTAGAATTATTCGAAGCTGCCTCCAAAGATTTATTTGATACTATGCAGGGATTTAAAGACAATCTATCTGTTCAATTTCCCTTATTAGATAGTGATAACTGGCAGTATGATAAGGGATTGATAAAAGTTTGTAGGGCTGATGAGTCAGGATTCAAAAAAAGATGTAGGGTCGGAATCAGCTACAACTTGAAAGTATCCCTATTAAACGAAGATGCCGAGCAAATCTGGTTACTGTTTAAAGACTGGTTCAATGCTAGCAGATTGAGTCTGGTTGAAAGAAATCCTAATAATGAGGATTTGGGAAGATATGTCTTTTCAGCAAGTTCCTCTCTAGGTGATCAGGTAGATTGTTCAATTTATTTACCTAATGAGTGGAATATCCCTCAGATTAGCTTTTCAGGCTATTTAACAGCTCGTTATAGGGCTTGTGAACTTGATAAATTGCGAGAATAAGAAGGAGGTTTTTAGGATGAGAAAGATTGATTGGGACAAGATAAAAACTCGCTTAGATGCCTTGCTGGTCATTGATGAGTATTTGACAGATCCGAGTGAGGATTGGCTCAGACTCGTGATTAAGACTGAGGAAGACTATGGACTCCGCTACCTTATTGACAATGGCTCTGGTGATTCTCTAGATGTGATTTTGACTGATAAAATGATTCTTATAAAAGGCTTTGATCATGAAAGTAGTTTAAGCCAGTTTGCTGCTGACGAGTGGAATCAAGACGTCATTGATGGTTTTTATAAAGGACTGGATGAGAAGTATATCTCGCTTTATTCCGAAGACCAAAAAGATGAAACAACCTTCTTTATCTGGTATGACGGTCACGCACATCAACAGACTTACCAAGACCAGGATGGCGGAGAATGGTTGCTTTCATACCTTTTTGATAGCTTTGAGAGATTTCATGAGTTTGTGACTGACTATTATGAAATTACCGTAGATAAAGATTTACTTAGGAAACTCTACATGGAAGGACAACTTTCAGACTTAGAATTAAAGCAATTAATCCAGGAGAGTTAAGAGAGTAATCATGAGAGTGAACTATAAAAATACCCCTGAAAAATATCAAACTCTTGCAGAAATTATCATCCCACCCTTGCTTGATTTACTCAAAAGTTTAACCATGTTAGAAGAGGAAATTTTTGATCGTAACAGAGCACTGGATAAGAAAAAAGAAGGCCTTGGCATCCCAGCAAATCAGCTTCATCCTATGTGGAATGAACTTATGGATGACTATTTTCAGAGGCAAATGCAACTTCTAACTGGACGAGTGACTCAAAAATGCTTGGAAGGAGGAGTTCGAAATTCTTATGGCTCCCCAAGTGAGTATAACTATGTTAAAAGGAATGATTTTTCTGTAGATTTCATCATGACAAAAGCTGAAGAAGCAAGAATTATCACCCATTTTCAAGAAGCTTTAGAAATGAAGCATCAGTTTGTACTTAGATTGGTGGATGGAAATTGGTTGCTTGACCAGAAATTCTACGGTTTTGAGGATGAAGAAACTTGGTATCTCGACTCAATTTGACCAAGATAGCTATGCTTCCCAACTGATATGAAAAAAGGAGAAGTCCTATGAAATTTTTGAAAAATCTATTTGCTAGTAAGAAAGAAAAGTCAGAGAAGAAAAAACAACTTATCTTGTCCATGCCCCTCTTCAAAGGCAAGCAGGCTTATTCTTTAGACCAGGTCGTTCAGGATTTAAAATCTCACTGGGGGCTTGAAATTTCTGAAGTTTCTGGGGATGATTCTAGTGCAACCTTTGTGATTGATGGTGCTCTCGTTGCTTTAGCATTGATGGATCTTCCTATCCCAAGTCAAGAATTTGAAGAATTGTATGCCTATTCTTACCTCTGGCAGGATGTTGAGAAGGAAACGCAGGAGCACACACAACACGCCATTGTTTCTATTTTGTCTGACAATCTTTCGCCAGTAGAGACTTATTCCTTATTGACTAAAGTCAATGCCTCTATCCTAAAAACAAGTCCATCAGCTATTGGTATTTATCAGGGTTCTACCACCTTGCTCTTGCCCAAAGATCTTTATCTAGACCTAGCTGACCTTTTGAAAGCAGAAATGCTTCCCCTTCAACTCTGGATCTATATGGGGATTATCAACCAAGGAGATAAAACTAGCATTTACACTTATGGTTTAAAAGAGTTTGGAAAAACTGAGATTGAAATTATCGACTCCCCTATGGATAGCGATGACTTATATTATTTTCTCTTGTCTATTCTTCAGTATGTTTTAGGCAGTGATGTCACCTTAAAGGACGGTGAAACCATTGGTTTTTCAGAAGATCAAAAAATCAAAATCACTGAGTCAAAAGCCGTCTATTTGGAAGGTAATTCCTTGAAATTAGATGTTTAGACCATGATTTATAAATAAGTGTCCTACCTAGATTGGAGGTTTTATGAATCCTGATATAAAAAAGTATTATCTCTACCGTTTTCTGGTCTATAGATTTGAAAAACTCTCTTGTAAGAATCCAAGTCTCAAGGAAATAGAGTCAGAGAAGAGAGAAAAAATCGTTCTAGAGGCTACTCGAACTAGTCAAAAGATTATTCTAGTCTTAGGAATTCTTTATGTTTTGCTTAATTCTGCTATGTTCATTTACCTTAGGCTCAATGATTTTCAAAATCCCTTAGTGACTTGGTTTACTGACTACATCGACTATTTGGGGGTACTGATAAACGGAGAATGGGGTGGTAGTTGGCGTCAAAAGAAAGCTAGTTTTTTGATGATTGCTCTACTGGCTTTACCGATTGTGCTGATAGAAGGTGGCCCCTTCTTCTTGCTGGTTTTATTGATTGGGAATTGGGTACTAAAGAGAAAGATAAGGTTTGAGAGAGAACATAAAGGAGTAGAGAGCCATGGCTAGAACGGCGATAATAGGTACTTTAATAGTTTTTGCAATCTTTAATCTGCTACTTGGTCTGGGGTTTTATCTCTTTCTAAAAAAGAGGAAAGAGAATGGGCAGTCATTGTACGAAACCCCTGTAAATCAACAAACTCGAACAGAAAAACTGGGTCTAGGCGAGATTTTAGTCTACCTGTCCCTGATTGCCATCGCGGGGATCTTTGCTTTTCAGACCTTAAATAGAGGTGGTGTTGGGAATTCTATTTTAGCCAAAATGATTCTCTTACCTGCACTAATGGCTCTTTTCAATGCAAGAAAACGAACTGGGAAGTCTATGCTTGCCCTCCTTATAACCTTTATGGTCTTTTTAGTAGGAGTCATGTTTAATCTCACGATTGGTTTGCCACCTCAAGCACCAATTTTGCAAATTAATGAAAGTAAAATCATTTTAGTAGAAACCAAAGCAAGTGATCTGATGGAAGCTGGATTTGATATCTATGTAAGACAGGGGGATGGTGCTAGCGACTACGAAGACCTCCTGACAGATGGCAATTTCCAAAAGTATTCAGGAGATAAATCAGTCACTATCGAAAAAGGTTTCAGACTTGATAGCAATGCGATCCCTTACGCTCCCTATCTTCTTGCAAAAGATGGCATAGTACTGGGTAGTATTTCCTTTTACGGTGCTGAGGACCAGAATGTGGCTTTAGAAGATTCTAAGATTATTCAGGTTCGATTTAACAAGGAAAGTATTGAGGCGGCAAAAAAACATTCTATCACTTTGAAATTAGATGAACTTGACTTGACTACTAGACTTGATATCCCGCTTGTTCAAGAAACTTTCAAAAAGCATCTATGGTCAATCCCCCCATCACATACAAGTGATGTCACTCAATTGTGGTATGGATTACAGTGGTCAAGTAACAGTGACTCTCTATTTTGGAATGAGTATTACAGTCTTATCCGTCTGGATGAAAATTACTTGATGACTGATTTTGAGCTAGCTGTTCAAGTAGCACGAGATGACTAGATAGGATTTTGAATAGTTGATTATTCTTATGATTCATTAAAGAAACTAATCTATTTAGTTTCTTTTTTGTTTTTTGATTTAAATTTAAAACGATTTCCATTTTTAAGTTAAATAAATTTCACGAACAAAAAAATGAATTTATTTAAAAAAGTTTCTAAAAATACTTTACAAGAATACGAAAACATGATATAGTAATTAAGCTTAGAAAATGAGATGATGTTTTCTAGCAAATATAAACCCGAGTAAAAAATGCCTACGGACAGGCAGGGTTGAATGCCGAAGCGTGGTTGAAAAGCCACATTATTGATAGGGTTAAAAGCCTACTTTTATAAGTTGATGTTAGGACATTAGTTCTAATTCGTATAGATTTGTTAGTGTGGTGAAAGCACACGTCATCTTGTGAAACGATCAATAAAGTACGTAATATTTGCTACTAGAGAGTTAGGAAACATCAGGAACAGACATACTCAAAAGAAACAAACATAAACACGTCAGTAGATTGTAGAGCAGGTGCCAACCTGCTCTTTTTTCATAAGTATCCTTTAGAGCCTTACATGGTTAAGGTGTAAAAAATATGATAAAGGAGTATGTCTTTATAATGTTAAATCAAAACCAAGCTCCCATCTATGAGGGGTTGGTCAAGTTACGAAAGAAAAGAATTGTACCATTTGACGTACCTGGTCACAAGCGTGGCCGCGGTAACCCAGAGTTGGTTGAACTTTTAGGGGAAAAATGTGTAGGTATAGATGTTAACTCTATGAAGCCCTTGGACAATTTGGGACATCCCATTTCGATTATCCGAGAAGCTGAGGAACTGGCTGCAGAAGCTTTTGGAGCGGCTCATGCTTTTTTAATGATTGGGGGAACAACATCATCAGTACAAACCATGATTCTCTCCACCTGTAAAGCAGGTGATAAAATCATTCTTCCTCGAAATGTTCATAAGTCAGCCATTAATGCACTCGTTTTGTGTGGCGCTATTCCCATCTATATCGAGATGAGTGTAGATCCAAAAATCGGTATTGCTTTGGGGCTTGAAAATGAGCGTGTAGCACATGCTATTCAAGAACATCCAGATGCCAAGGCAATCCTAATCAACAATCCAACCTATTATGGGATTTGTTCAGACCTTAAGGGGCTAACAGAGATGGCTCACGCTGCAGGAATGAAAGTTTTAGTAGATGAAGCGCACGGGGCCCATCTACATTTTACAGATAAACTTCCCCTATCTGCTATGGACGCAGGAGCTGATATGTCAGCTGTATCCATGCATAAGTCTGGTGGCAGCTTGACACAAAGTTCACTTCTTTTAGTTGGGGATCAGATGAATCCTGAGTACGTTCGTCAAATTATTAACCTAACCCAGTCAACATCTGCATCTTACCTGTTAATGGCTAGTCTGGATGTTTCTCGTAGAAACTTAGCCCTTCGTGGGAAAGAGTCCTTTGAGAAGGTCATTGAGCTATCTGAGTACGCTCGTCGTGAAATCAATGCTATCGGTGGTTACTATGCCTACTCAAAAGAGTTAGTAGACGGTGTGTCCGTTTGCGATTTTGACGTGACCAAGCTGTCAGTTTACACCCAAGGTATTGGCCTAACAGGTATTGAAGTTTATGATCTCTTACGGGATGAATATGATATTCAGATCGAGTTTGGTGATATTGGCAATATCTTAGCTTATATTTCGATTGGTGACCGTATCCAAGACATTGAACGCTTGGTCGGTGCTCTAGCTGATATCAAGAGACTCTACTCACGAGATGGGAAGGACTTGATTGCTGGAGAATATATTCAGCCTGAGCTGGTGCTGTCTCCTCAGGAAGCCTTTTATTCAGAGAGAAGAAGCTTAACCTTGGACGAGTCTGTGGGGCAAGTCTGTGGGGAATTTGTCATGTGCTATCCTCCAGGTATTCCAATTCTAGCGCCAGGTGAACGGATCACACGCGAAATTGTTGATTATATCCAATTTGCCAAAGAACGTGGTTGTTCCCTCCAAGGAACGGAAGATCCAGAGGTCAATCACATCAATGTTATTGAGAGAAAGGAGAACTAAATGGATTTATGGTTTTCTGAAGTTCATACTCCAGATGTGAAATTGTCCTTGAGAACAGCCAAGCAACTGTATTCTGGTCAAAGTGAATGGCAGGATATTGAAGTATTAGATACACCAGCTTTTGGGAAGATATTGATTTTAAATGGGCATGTCCTATTTTCAGATGCAGATGACTTTGTCTACAATGAAATGACAGTTCATGTGCCCATGGCTGTCCATCCTAATCCAAAGAAAGTCTTGGTTATCGGGGGTGGTGACGGAGGTGTTGCCCAGGTATTAACTCTATATCCAGAGCTGGAGCAAATTGATATCGTGGAACCGGATGAGATGTTAGTTGAGGTCTGTCGTGAGTATTTTCCAGACTTTGCTGCAGGGCTAGATGATCCTCGTGTTACCATTTATTATCAAAATGGACTTCGTTTTTTGAGAAATTGTGAAGATGATTATGACATTATCATCAATGATGCGACAGATCCATTTGGACATACAGAAGGTCTTTTTACCAAGGAATTTTACGGCAATAGTTACCGTGCTCTGAAAGAAGACGGTATTATGATTTACCAGCATGGTAGTCCCTTCTTTGACGAAGATGAGTCGGCTTGCCGAAGCATGCACCGCAAGGTCAATCAAGCCTTTCCAATCAGCCGGGTTTACCAGGCACATATCCCAACTAGTCCTGCTGGTTATTGGTTGTTTGGATTTGCTTCGAAAAAATATCACCCTGTCAAAGATTTTGATAAGGAAGGCTGGAAAAAACGCCAGCTTTTCACAGAATACTACACTGCAAACTTACATGTGGGTGCCTTTATGTTGCCTAAGTATGTAGAAGACATTTTAGAAGAAGAGGAAGGAAAAAAATGAGTCGTTTATTAGTTATTGGATGTGGGGGAGTCGCCCAAGTTGCTATATCAAAGATTTGCCAAGATAGCGATACTTTTAAAGAAATTATGATTGCTAGCCGTACCAAGTCAAAATGTGATGACTTGAAGGCTAAATTAGAAGGCAAAACAAATACTAAGATTGAGACAGCTGCTCTTGATGCAGACAAGGTAGAAGAAGTGATTGCCTTGATTGAAAGCTACAAACCAGAAGCCGTTTTGAACGTAGCTTTACCATACCAAGATTTGACCATTATGGATGCATGTTTGGCAACGGGAGTTCACTATATCGACACAGCCAACTATGAGGCTGAAGATACAGAAGACCCTGAATGGCGTGCTATTTATGAGAAACGTTGCAAGGAACTTGGTTTTACAGCCTACTTTGATTACTCATGGCAATGGGCTTACCAAGAAAAATTCAAGGAAGCAGGTTTGACAGCTCTTCTTGGTTCTGGTTTTGACCCAGGTGTAACCAGTGTCTTTTCAGCTTATGCTTTGAAACACTATTTTGATGAAATCCACTATATCGACATTTTAGACTGTAATGGTGGTGACCACGGTTATCCATTTGCGACAAACTTTAACCCAGAAATCAATCTACGTGAGGTTTCTGCACCAGGTTCATACTGGGAAGATGGAAAATGGGTTGAGGTCGAAGCTATGTCTATCAAACGTGAGTATGATTTCCCTCAAGTTGGTCAAAAAGACATGTACCTCCTCCACCATGAAGAAATCGAATCATTAGCAAAGAATATTCCAGGTGTTAAACGCATTCGTTTCTTTATGACTTTTGGCCAATCTTATCTAACGCACATGAAATGCTTGGAAAACGTCGGGCTTCTTCGTACAGATGCCATTAATTTTAATGGACAAGAAATTGTTCCTATCCAATTCTTGAAAGCTTTGCTTCCCGATCCTGCAAGCCTTGGACCACGCACTGTTGGAAAAACCAATATCGGTTGTATCTTTACTGGTGTCAAAGATGGAGTTGAAAAGACCATCTACATCTACAATGTTTGCGACCATCAGGAATGCTACGCAGAAGTAGGATCACAAGCAATTTCTTATACAACAGGTGTTCCTGCTATGATTGGGACAAAATTAGTGATGGATGGTACATGGAAACAGCCTGGAGTTTATAACCTTGAAGAGTTGGATCCTGACCCATTCATGGAAGCTTTAAATAAATACGGTTTGCCATGGGTTGTGGTTGAAAATCCACAAATGGTGGACTAATGAAGTTAGAACAAGTACCAACACCTTCTTATATCATTGACTTGGGAAAGTTAGAAGCCAACTGCCGTATTCTACAGTATGTTCAAGAAGAAGCTGGTTGCAAGGTTTTGCTTGCCCAAAAGGCTTATTCCCTCTATAAAACCTATCCTTTAATTAGCCAGTATCTTTCTGGTACGACAGCTAGTGGACTCTATGAAGCGAAGCTGGCTAGGGAAGAATTTCCGGGGGAAGTCCATGTATTTGCGCCTGCTTTTAAGGAAGCAGATATGGAAGAGTTGCTTCAAATATCTAATCATATTGTTTTTAACTCAGAGAGACAATTACGAAAATACGGTGAAACTTGTCGTGAAGCTGGTATCAGTGTTGGTCTACGCCTCAATCCTCAGTATTCTACTCAGGGAGATCACGCGCTCTATGACCCTTGCGCTCCTGGATCCCGTTTTGGAGTGACTTCAGATAAGATACCAAGTGATTTGCTGGACTTGGTGGATGGGCTTCATTTTCATACTCTTTGTGAGCAAGGGGCAGATGATTTAGCGACAACCTTGAAAGCAGTAGAAGAGCAGTTTGGGCCTTATTTGCATGAGGTCAAATGGCTCAATATGGGCGGCGGACACCACATTACCCGAGACGACTATGATGTGGACTTACTGATTTCTGAGATTAAGCAAATTCGAGAAACTTATAACCTTGACGTCTATATCGAACCCGGAGAAGCGATTGCTCTTAATGCGGGCTATCTAGCTACTGAAGTCTTAGACATCGTTGAAAATGGGATTGAGACCTTAGTGCTAGACGCTTCAGCAAGTTGTCATATGCCAGATGTCCTTGAGATGCCCTATCGTCCTCCATTGAGAGATGGTTTTGAACCGCAAGAAAAACCTTATACTTATAGACTCTCTTCAAATACTTGCCTAACAGGTGATATCATTGGGGATTACAGCTTTGAAAAACCGATTGAAATCGGCGATCGCCTCTATTTTGAAGACATGGCAATCTACTCCTTTGTCAAAAATAATACTTTTAACGGGATTGGACTTCCCAGTTTATATCTCATGGATAAAGAGGGTGAGTGCAGTCTAGTCAAATCATTTGGCTACCAAGACTTTAAGGAGAGATTATCATGATGGACAGCCCAAAGAAATTAGGTTATCGTATGCCTGCAGAGTATGAACCCCATCATGGGACTCTCATGATATGGCCTACTCGACCAGGGTCTTGGCCTTTTCAAGGCAAGGCTGCAAAAACAGCTTTTAGTCAGATTATTAAAACCATTGCTCAAGGGGAAACAGTCTACCTTTTGGTGGAGGAGGACTATCTATCTGAAGCCCAATCCTATCTTGGAGACAAGGTCGTCTATCTAGATATCCCAACAAATGATGCCTGGGCTCGTGATACAGGTCCGACCATTCTCCTTAATGATAAAAGGGAAAAATTAGCGGTAGATTGGTCTTTCAATGCTTGGGGAGGTTCTGTGGATGGACTCTATCAAGACTATGAAGCAGATGACCAAGTGGCCAGTCGTTTTGCAGAATTCTTAGAGGTACCTGTTTACGATGCAAAACCATTTGTACTAGAAGGTGGAGCTATACACAGTGACGGTCAAGGAACCATACTTGTCACAGAAAGCTGCTTGCTCAGTCCGGGTCGCAATCCTCATATGACTAAAGAAGAGATTGAAAATACCTTACTAGAGAGCCTTGGAGCTGAAAAAGTCATCTGGCTACCTTACGGTATTTATCAGGACGAAACCAATGAACACGTCGACAATGTAGCAGCTTTTGTTGGCCCAGCAGAGATTGTCTTAGCTTGGACGGACGACCAAGACGATCCCCAGTATGCCATGTCTGCGGCCGATTTAGCTCTTTTAGAGACGGAAACAGATGCAAAGGGGCGTTCCTTTACCATTCATAAACTTCCGATTCCAGCTATCCATCAAGTAGTGACGGAAGAAGATTTGCCGGGCTATACTTATGAAGAAGGCGAAGAGGAACGCTATGCTGGTGAGCGTTTAGCAGCATCCTATGTGAACTTCTATATTGCTAATAAGTCTGTCTTGGTGCCACAATTTCAGGATGAAAACGACCAAGTGGCCTTGGATATCCTGAGTAAGTGTTTCCCAGACCGTGAAGTTGTCGGAATCCCTGCAAGAGATATTCTTTTAGGTGGTGGAAATATCCACTGTATTACCCAACAAATTCCAGAATAGGAGAAAAAGATGAGAAATGTAAAGGTTGCAGCTATTCAGATGCAATGCGCTAAGGATGTGGAAACGAATATCCAAACAGCTGAACGTTTGGTCCGTCAAGCTACAGATCAAGGTGCGCAAATTATTCTCTTACCTGAGTTGTTTGAACGTCCCTATTTCTGTCAGGAACGTCAATATGACTACTACCAGTATGCCCAGTCGGTGTCAGAAAATACGGCAATTCAGCATTTCAAAGTGATTGCCAAGGAATTAAAGGTCGTTTTACCAATCAGTTTCTATGAAAAAGATGGTAATGTCTTATATAATTCGATAGCTGTCATTGATGCAGATGGAGAAGTGCTAGGCGTTTATCGGAAGACACACATACCAGATGACCATTATTATCAAGAAAAGTTTTATTTCACGCCTGGCAACACAGGATTCAAAGTTTGGGATACTCGCTATGCGAAAATCGGTATTGGGATCTGTTGGGATCAGTGGTTCCCTGAAACAGCCCGTTGCCTTGCCTTAAATGGTGCAGAATTTCTCTTTTATCCAACAGCCATTGGTTCGGAACCAATTTTGGATACAGATAGTTGTGGACATTGGCAACGTACGATGCAAGGGCACGCAGCAGCAAATATTGTGCCAGTTATTGCTGCTAATCGTTATGGCTTGGAAGAAGTCCAACCTTGCGAGGAAAATGGGGGACAAAGTTCTAGCCTTAACTTCTATGGTTCATCCTTTATGACCGATGAAACAGGAGCTATCTTGACCAAAGCAGAACGACAAGGCGAAGCTATCTTGTTAATAACTTATGACCTTGACAAGGGAGCAAATGAACGCCTAAACTGGGGCTTGTTTAGAGATAGAAGACCAGATATGTATAAAGATATTGTCAGATAATAACAAAAAGTAGCCAGCTCAGGCTACTTTTTTAAAATTCTTTATAAACATAAGGATTCTCTGGTTTGTCCACTTTTATGAAAGACTGGACTTCGATTGTTGGAAGGACTTGGTTAAGTTCCTTGTGGTAGCGATTGCTAATCTTTCCTTTAACTCTCACCCAGGTGTTATTGTCATAATGATTGGTATTTCCTATGGTCAATAGCCCAAAAACCCCTGAATCAGCTATACAGTGCATAATACCAAAGCGAAAAACAAATTGACTATCGCTGTGACTGGGATCATTGTAAATAAAGCCTGTGAACTCGATTTCCTTACCTTCAAACTCATTTTGATAGTCATAAATAGCTTCCATGACTTCTAAGTAATTATCATCGGTGATGACAATACTAGATTGAGCTAAGTATTTATCAGCAGATTTCCTAACAATTTTTTCATAAGCTGTCTTTGAATAAAACCGACTGGTATCCGGCTTGAGATACTGACTGCTAGTACCTTCACTTGCTTGGATTGCCTTGTCAGTTCCTTCCGACAAAGGGAAATAATATCCTTTTGCCGATACTGTTTGTGAATCCAGAGTAACTGTTGGAAAAGTGAATCCAACTAACAAAGGCAAACTTAAGAGGACAAAACTAGCAAGTTTGGCTGAAAAACTCTGTAAGTGACTATGTTCTTTCGAACGTTTGAAACAAATATAGGCTTGAACGATGGCTAGTATCAAAGATAAAACCATGGTGATATAAGCCAGATAAGAGTAGTGGAGATTTAGATATTGATTGAGCTTACCTGATAGATGTAGATAAAGGGTTAAGAAAAAATAACTCATCAAAATAAGAAATCGTATCATAGCATCACCCCGACTAGATAAGCATAAATAAGTACAACGAGAGTTACAATAGTCATAAACTGCCAAATAAAGCGAGTTTTGAGATAATTTTTCATCATGAGTAAGTTCTTAACATCAAGTATAGGACCTATAACCAGAAAGGCAAGAACTGGAGCAAAGCCAAAACTGGAGAGAAGCGAAGAGCCGATAAAAGCATCCGCCTCACTACAGAGTGATAGTAGGAAGGATAAGAGCATCAATAGAACAATAGCAAGCAGTGGGGAAGAGCTGATAGATGTCAAGATTCGAGTTGGTACATAGACTTGAACTAGACTTGCAAAAAGACAGCCAAAGACCAAGTAACGCCCCATATCGAAGAATTCATCAATAGCTTGGATAAAGACCTGAAGGATTTTTTGACCTTTACTCAAGTGAGAAAAATCATGCTCATGACAAGCCAATCTATATTCCTTTTGAATAGGTCCCTCCCAGAAAAATCCAAGAAAGATACCCAAAATAGTAGCAACAAGAATCGAACCTAAAGCGCGGAGTAAGACCATTTTAAATGAATTACCAAAAGCTGAATAGGTCGCAAAAAGTACGATGGGATTAATGATTGGAGCCGTTACTAGAAAGGGAACAGCTGTATAGCTTGGAACCTTCTTCTCCAAGAAACGATTGATGATAGGGACAATCCCACACTCACAAGAGGGAAAGAGAAAACCAATGAAGGTACCAAAAAAGATTCTCCCCAAGCGATTTTTAGGGAGAAATGTATAAACCTTCTCAGGAGTGATGTAGACTTCAATAGCACCAGAGATGATGCTACCAATTAAGACAAAGGGTAGGGCTTCAATAATGATTGATAGAAAAATGGCACCAGCTTGTAAAACACTTGAAGGTAGGTTTTGAAAGAGATCCATCTATTTTTTCTTTTCTGCTTTTTCTTTCTTTTCTTTGTCATCTGGAAATGTTACTTGCTTTAAATCAGGTAGTTTAGCGAATTCTTCGAACATCTTATCTAAGTCATCAGTTTTTGTAAATTTAACAGCCATAAGGCATACCTCGATTCTTTTAGTTATCACTATTATACTATTATTTCTAAGAAATAGTTGGATTTTAAAATAAACATAGCTTTTATCTTTATAAAGTTGAAATAAAGCAACAAATTAATGAAAACAAGCTTTCCTGCTTATGGTATAATAGTTTCATGGATAAAAAATATGAAAAAATTTCCCAAGATTTGGGTGTAACTTTAAAGCAGATTGATACTGTCTTGTCTTTGACAGCAGAAGGAGCAACTATCCCCTTTATCGCCCGTTATCGGAAAGATATGACCGGAAGTCTAGATGAAGTAGCCATTAAGGCTATTATCGACCTCGATAAGAGTTTAACTGCTCTAAATGATCGTAAGGAAGCGGTCTTAGCAAAAATCAAAGAGCAAGGTAAGCTAACAAAGGAATTGGAAGAAGCTATTTTAGCAGCTGAAAAACTCGCAGATGTAGAAGAACTCTATCTTCCCTATAAGGAGAAACGTCGGACCAAGGCAACGATTGCGCGTGAGGCTGGACTTTTTCCACTTGCTCGTTTAATTTTACAAAATGTTTCTAACCTAGAAAAAGAAGCAGAAGCATTTGTCTGCGAAGGTTTCGAAACTCCTCAAGAAGCTTTGGCTGGGGCTGTAGACATCTTGGTTGAAGCACTATCCGAGGATGTTCATTTGCGTTCAATGACATATCAAGAGGTACATAGACGCTCTAAGATTACTTCTCAAGTCAAAGATGAGAGTCTTGATGAAAAACAAGTCTTTCAGATTTATTACGATTTCTCAGAAACAGTTGCAAACATGCAAGGTTACCGTACGCTTGCCCTTAATCGTGGTGAAAAGCTAGGCATTTTGAAGATTGGATTTGAGCATGCAGTTGATCGTATCCAAGCATTCTTTGCTGCTCGTTTCAAGGTTAAGAATGCTTATATTGACGAAGTTATTCAGCAATCTGTTAAGAAAAAAGTATTACCAGCTATTGAGCGTCGTATTCGTACAGAATTAACAGAAAAGGCAGAAGAAGGAGCTATCCAACTCTTCTCAGAAAACCTTCGCAATCTTCTCCTTGTTGCTCCTCTTAAAGGGCGCGTGGTACTTGGATTTGACCCTGCCTTTCGTACAGGTGCAAAGCTTGCAGTCGTTGATGCAACTGGGAAGATGTTGACAACGCAGGTCATTTATCCAGTCAAACCAGCTTCAGCTCGTCAGATTGAGGAAGCCAAGCGTGATTTGGCTGATTTGATTGGCCAATACGGTGTTGAAATTATTGCTATCGGAAATGGTACTGCCAGTCGTGAGAGCGAAGCTTTTGTTGCTGAAGTGCTTAAGGATTTTCCAGAAGTTAGTTATGTCATCGTTAATGAGAGCGGTGCGTCTGTCTACTCAGCTAGTGAACTTGCTCGTCAAGAGTTTCCTGACTTAACCGTTGAAAAACGTTCAGCCATTTCTATCGCTCGTCGTTTGCAAGACCCACTTGCAGAATTGGTTAAAATTGATCCCAAATCTATCGGTGTTGGTCAATACCAGCACGATGTTAGTCAAAAGAAATTGTCTGAAAGTCTGGACTTTGTCGTAGATACAGTCGTTAACCAAGTCGGTGTCAATGTCAACACAGCTAGTCCAGCCTTACTTTCACATGTCGCAGGACTTAACAAAACGATATCTGAAAATATCGTGAAGTATCGTGAAGAAGAAGGTAAAATCACTTCACGGGCCCAAATCAAGAAAGTTCCTCGTTTAGGTGCTAAAGCGTTTGAACAGGCTGCCGGTTTCCTCCGTATCCCTGAAAGTAGCAATATCCTTGACAACACAGGTGTTCACCCGGAAAACTATGGTGCTGTCAAAGAACTCTTCAAACGTTTGGACATTAAGGACGTAAACGAAGAAGCACAAGCTAAGCTCAAGTCTGTATCAATCAAAGAAATGGCTCAAGAGCTAGACCTTGGTCAAGAAACACTTAAAGATATTATTGCTGATCTTCTCAAACCAGGTCGTGATTTCCGTGATTCTTTTGATGCTCCAGTTCTTCGTCAGGATGTCTTGGATATCAAGGACTTAAAAGTCGGTCAAAAGCTTGAAGGGGTCGTTCGGAACGTTGTAGACTTTGGTGCCTTTGTTGACATTGGTATCCATGAGGATGGTCTCATTCATATTTCTCACATGAGTAAGAAATTTATCAAGCATCCAAGTCAAGTCGTATCCGTTGGGGATTTGGTAACTGTATGGGTGAAGACAATCGATGTCCAACGTGAAAAAGTAAATCTGTCGCTCCTTGCACCAGATGAATCTAACTGATTACGTTAAACAAGTCTCTTTAGAAGACTTCGGAAAACCTTTCAAACACCAAGCTCAATGGAATACTCGTCTGCGGTCGACAGGTGGACGATTTTTCCCTAAGGATGGGCATTTGGATTTTAATCCAAAAGTCTATCAAGAGCTAGGGGTAGAAGTTTTTCGGAAGATTGTCCGTCACGAACTCTGTCATTACCATCTATACTATGAAGGTAAGGGTTATAAGCATAAAGATATAGCTTTTAAAGAACTGTTAAAAGAAGTAGATGGGCTCCGCTTTGTTCCTCCCTTATCAAGCGTTCGTCAAAAACCAGCTTTGGTTTATAAATGTTACTCTTGTGGCCAACCCTATCAAAGAAAACGACAAATCGACACCAAACGTTATCGTTGTGGTCTATGTCATGGAAAACTTATCCTACAAAATCCGCCTAAGGACTGATGCAGGGTGTTTAAGTTCATGTTATACTTGTTTCAAGAATACCGAAAGAGGTACAAATCATGAATAGAAAATTTTACAAAATGAGACGAAATCGGATGATATCAGGAGTTCTTGCTGGACTATCTGATAGATGGGATCTTGATGTGACACTCGTGCGCTTTATTTTTGCTATCTTTACAATCGCAAATTTTGGACTCGGAATCATCATCTACATTATCCTAGCTTATATCCTACCAACTAAGGAAGATATCGAAGCTGACATGTACGGAACAGGCCCACGCAAAATGAAAGAAGCTGAGCCAATCGATGATGACAAAGGTTGGTTTTGGTAACCATCTTACCATTCATTTGAAGTATTAAACCCTTGTAATTACAAGGGTTTTTCTTTTGCTTGAAAATTTGTGGTAAACTAATAGTAGTTGATTTCAAAAAATATCTCTATCTTACAAAAATGTAAGATTAAAGCTCCATTTGTAAGGTTATGTTATGGAACCAACTCTTTCTTTAGAGTACACTTATATCATAAAGATAAAGGAGCAAAACTATGAAAAATATTTTACAGAAGAAACATACAAGTAAGCCGAGTCCAAAGGATATCGAGCGAGTTCAGCTCGGTTGCGCTATTATGCAGGCTCAGTTTCAATTAATGGGATATTAAAAAGGAGATGTTAAAATGACGCTATTAGATGTAAAACACGTTCAAAAGATTTATAAAACTCGCTTTCAAGGCAACCAAGTAGAAGCCTTGAAAGATATTCACTTTACTGTAGAAAAAGGCGATTACGTTGCTATCATGGGTGAATCTGGTTCTGGGAAATCTACTTTACTCAATATTCTCGCCATGCTAGACAAGCCAACTCGTGGCCAGGTTTTCCTTAACGGAACAGACACAGCTACCATTAAAAATTCTGAAGCATCAAGTTTCCGTCGTGAAAAGTTAGGCTTTGTCTTCCAAGACTTTAATTTGTTAGATACGCTTTCTGTTAAAGACAATATCTTACTCCCTTTGGTATTGTCTAGAAAGCCTATTACAGAAATGATGAAAAAATTGGTGGTGACGGCTGAAAATCTTGGCATCAATCAATTGCAGGAGAAGTACCCTTATGAAATCTCTGGAGGGCAAAAACAACGGGTTGCAGTTGCACGGGCTATCATCACAGACCCAGAAATTCTCCTTGCGGACGAGCCAACAGGTGCCCTAGACTCTAAATCGTCTGCAGCTCTCCTTGATATCTTTGATCAGATCAACGAGCAAGGGCAAACCATTCTCATGGTAACCCACTCAACAGCAGCAGCTAGCCGTGCAAAACGTGTCCTTTTCATCAAGGATGGCATTCTCTATAACCAAATCTACCGTGGTGAAAAAACTGATCGTCAGATGTTCCAAGAAATCTCTGACACCTTAACTGTTATGGCAAGTGAGGTGAACTAGTATGTTTCGATTAACCAATAAGTTGGCCATATCCAACTTAATCAAAAACCGCAAACTCTATTACCCTTTTGCTTTGTCTGTCATTTTGGCAGTCACGATTAGCTATCTCTTTTACTCCCTAGCTTTTAATCCAAAAATTGTGGATTTGCGTGGTGCATCTGCTATACAATTTACCCTACAACTAGGGCTTGTCGTAGTGACACTTGCATCTGCCATTATCGTGCTTTATGCCAACAGTTTTGTCATGAAAAACCGTTCCAAAGAACTGGGTGTATATGGCATGTTGGGCTTAGAAAAACGCCATTTGATTGGTATGACCTTCAAGGAACTCTTGATTTTTGGGCTAGTAACAGTCACTGCCGGTATTGGGATAGGCGCCCTCTTTGATAATCTCATCTTTGCATTATTGCTTAAACTTGCGAAGATGAAGGTAGAGTTAGTTGCAACTTTCCAATGGTCCGTAGTGCTTTCAATCCTTCTGGTATTCGGTTTTATCTTTTTAGTTATCGTTTTCTTAAACGCTATACGTATCATCCGTATGGATGCTCTCCAACTCTCTCGTGAGAAAGCAAAAGGTGAGAAGAAGGGGCGTTTCCTAGTTCTTCAAACTTTAGTAGGGCTCATTGCACTAGGTGGTGGCTACTACTTAGCACTAAGCGTAACAGATGCATTTAAAGCTGTCGCTACTTTCTTTATTGCGGTCATGTTAGTTATTGTAGGAACCTATCTCTTATTCAATGCTGGTATTACAGTCTTCTTACAGTTGCTCAAGAAAAACAAGAGATATTACTACCAACCCAACAACCTCATCTCTGTTTCTAACCTCATCTTCCGTATGAAAAAAAATGCTGTCGGATTAGCAACCATTGCTATCCTTTCAACCATGGTTTTAATCACCATGTCAGCAGCAACCAGCATCTACAACGGTTCTGAAAATATGAAAAAACTCCTATATCCTCACGATTTTGATGTCAAGGGGCAAAATGTAGAAGTTGAGGATTTAGACAAACTTTTGACTCAGTATGCAAGTGAAAAGAGCTTAACGATTAGTAACAAAGATGTACTCAGCTATGCTAGCTTCGGCCTTTCTAGTCAAGATGGGACCAAATTAACCATCTTTGAAAAAGGGCAAAATAGTGTTATGCCCAAGACTGTCTTCTTAGTTTTCGACCAAAAAGATTACGAAAAGATGACTGGTCAGAAATTAAATCTCACTGGAGATGAAGTAGGGCTTTGGGCTCGAAATGACCAACTTAAAGGACAGAGAGCATTTAGTCTAAACAATCAGAACTATACGATCAAGGAAGCAATCCAGCAGGATTTTATTGCTAATCATGTTTCCAATCCTTATGTACTATTGGTGTCAGATTATAACTATCTTGTAGTAGCTGATATTCAAAGCTTTTTGGAACAGTACCAGGATTCAGCTATATACACACAGCTCTACGGTGGTATGGATGTAACAGCTAGTCTAGAGGAACAGTTAAAGCTATCTGATGATTTTGAGGAGTTTGCAAATAATTTTAGTCATAATCTCAAAAATAAAGACGGTATGGTTTATGGTGGAGGCACTGCAAGTGATGCAATTGCACAAATGAATGCTCTCTTTGGAGGAGTTCTCTTTATTGGTATTTTCCTCTCTATCATCTTTATGATGGGAACAGTACTTGTTATCTACTATAAACAAATCTCAGAAGGTTATGAGGATCGTGAACGCTTTGTCATCCTGCAAAAAGTTGGCTTGGACCAAAAACAAATCAAGCAAACCATTAACAAGCAAGTCTTGACTGTTTTCTTCCTTCCAGTAATCTTCGCCTTTCTTCACTTAGCATTTGCCTATCATATGTTGAGTTTGATTCTTAAGGTCATTGGGGTAGTAGATACAGCTATGATGTTAAGTGTAACACTTTCTATTTGTGGTATCTTTGCCCTTATCTACGTACTAATCTTTATGATTACTTCAAGAAGTTATCGCAA
The DNA here is from genome assembly GCF_024295665.1 of Streptococcus sp. CF8_St5-17. Lineage (NCBI taxonomy): Bacteria > Bacillati > Bacillota > Bacilli > Lactobacillales > Streptococcaceae > Streptococcus > Streptococcus sp. CF8_St5-17. Next base: position 35,991 of record NZ_JANCOU010000004.1, on the reverse strand, counting down.
AATTATCCAGCTATAATAAAAAATACCTCGATATTTTCGAGGTGTTTTTATGATTTAAATGCTAAACAATTGTCCAAATAGATAAGTAACACCCATGGTCAAAAGGCCGATGCAAAGGTTACGAATCATAGCTGTTTTGGTTGGGGCTTTTCCAAGTTTGGCACTTGTATATCCAGTGACTAGAAGTGAAATTGCTACAATGATAACAGTAGCAGGGATTCGATAGTCACTTGGAAAGATGGTTATTGAAAGCATTGGCGGGAGACTTCCGAGGACAAAGGAAATAAAGCTAGATGCTGCAGCATGCCATGGATTGGTGAATTCTTCATACTCGATACCATATTTTTCCTCGACTAAGGCTTTTAGTGGATTTTTCAAAAAAGCTTTGTTAACTAATAGTTGAGCTGAAGTTTCACACTCACCATTTTGAAGATAGGATGCGTAGAGTGATTTTTTAGCAGCCTCCATATCTTTATCCAAAAGTAGTTGTTCACGAGCTACAGCAGCTTCCTCCGTGTCTTTCTGAGTAGATACAGATACATACTCGCCTCCAGCCATAGAAAAGGCACCAGCAAGAATAGCAGCCAATCCTGAGAGGAAGATGATCCAGATATTCGTTGTAGCACTGGCTACCCCGATAACAACTCCAGCGATAGAGATGATTCCATCATTTGCTCCCAGTACACCAGCACGCAAGATATTTAAACGACCAGCAAAGTTTGCATCAATTTCATGAGTAATTTCTGACATAGTTTTCTCCTTTCTAAACATTATAAAGTATATGAGCAGTGAAGACAAACATTTTAAACTATCTGAAAAAAGTTCTACAATTCTAATAATAGCAATAGCTATTTCTTATGCCAATATATAACAAAGTTGTATTTGTAACTGAACGAATTAGGTGATACAATGAACCTAATGAAATCTTTGGAGGACTCACAATGACTCGTGAATTTAAATTTGAAACACTTCAATTGCATGCTGGTCAAGTAGTAGACGCGACTACAAAATCTCGTGCTGTTCCTATTTACCAAACAACATCTTTTGTATTTGAAGATACCCAAGAAGGAGCTGAACTTTTTGCCCTTCAAAAGGCTGGTAATATCTATACTCGTATCACTAACCCAACAACATCAGCCTTTGAAGAGCGTATCGCAGCTCTTGAAGGTGGTGTAGGTGCACTTGCAACTGCATCAGGTATGGCTGCTATTACCTACACAATTTTAGCTCTAGCCCACGCAGGAGACCACGTCGTTGCAGCATCAACCATCTATGGTGGTACCTTTAACCTCTTGAAAGAAACACTTCCTCGTTATGGAATCACCACAACTTTTGTTGATATTGATAATCTAGAAGAAGTAGAAGCAGCGATTAAAGATAATACCAAGCTTGTCTTGATTGAAACTTTGGGAAATCCAGTTATCAATATTCCAGATATCGAAAAAATCGCTGAAATTGCTCACAAACACCAGATTCCTTTGGTTGCTGACAATACCTTCGCAACACCTTATCTTATCAATGTCTTTTCTCACGGTGTAGATATCGCAGTTCACTCTGCAACTAAGTTTATCGGTGGTCACGGTACAACTATTGGTGGTGTCATTGTTGACAGTGGTAAGTTTGACTGGGCTGCTTCAGGGAAATTCCCTCAATTGGTCGATGAGGACCCAAGCTACCACAATATCAGTTATACTCGTGATGTTGGTGCTGCAGCCTTTATCGTGGCTGCTCGCGTGCAATTGCTTCGTGATATGGGAGCTGCCCTTTCACCGTTTAACTCATTCTTACTCTTACAAGGTCTTGAAACACTTTCTCTTCGAGTTGAACGCCATGTTCAAAATGCTGAGAAAATCGTTGATTTCCTTGTGAACCATCCAAAGGTTGAAAAGGTCAACTATCCAAAACTTCCAGATAGCCCTTACCACGCATTAGCTGAGAAATATTTACCAAAAGGTGTTGGTTCAATCTTTACCTTCCATGTTAAAGGCGGAGAAGCAGAAGCTCGTAAAGTGATTGACAACTTGGAAATCTTTTCAAACTTAGCCAATGTAGCAGATGCTAAATCATTGGTGGTTCATCCCGCAACTACAACACATGCTCAGTTGTCAGACTCTGATCTAGAAGCAGCAGGAGTAACTAAAAATCAAATCCGTCTCTCAATCGGTCTTGAAAATGTCGATGATTTGATTGAAGATTTGCGACTAGCTCTTGAAAAGATTTAAAAACACTTAAAATTTATCTGATTTAAGATCCTTCTCACGAATAATAAAGTGAGGAGGATTTTTTATGTATAGTATTTCATTTCAGGAAGATTCGCTCTTACCAAGAGAAAGACTTGTTAGGGAAGGAGTAGAGGCTCTCAGCAATCAAGAATTACTAGCTATTTTGCTAAGAACAGGAACAAAACAGGCCAATGTTTTTGAAATAGCACAGAAGGTCTTAAATCAGTTAACATGTTTAACCGACCTAAAAAGAATGAGTCTACAGGAATTGCAGACTCTATCGGGTATTGGACATGTAAAGGCAATCGAATTACAAGCTGTTATCGAATTAGGCTACCGTATCCATAAAAGGGAAACAGTGGAAATGGAGAGCATTCTTAGCAGTCGTAAATTAGCTAAAAAGATGCAAGCTGAGCTTGGAGATAAAAAACAAGAGCACTTAGTGGCGCTCTATCTGAATTCACAAAATCAAATCATTCACCAGAAGACTATTTTTATAGGGTCTGCAACAAGAAGCATTGCTGAACCGAGAGAAATTCTCCACTATGCCCTAAAGCACATGGCAACATCTGTGATTCTGGTTCACAATCATCCATCAGGTGCAGTAGTTCCTAGCCCCAATGACGACCATGTTACCAAGCTTGTTAAAGAAGCCTGCGAGATAATGGGATTGGTCTTATTGGACCATCTAATTGTCTCACATTCAGATTATTTTAGTTACCGTGAGAAGACGGATATGATATAAAAAAACCTGCATCATATACAGGTTTCACAATTCATTGACAACATAGTCAAAAAGCGTTTTATCTTTGGGGCGATTTTCAAAGAGAAATTCTGGATGCCATTGAACACCGAGATAAGGGAAACCATCTGTACTTGTTACAGCCTCGATAATACCATCTTTAGGATCATGTGCTACAACCTGAAGATTAGGAGCTAAATCTTTGATGCTCTGATGGTGGAAAGAATTGATATGAGAGATTTCTCCATAAATTTCTCGAAGAACAGTATCTGGTTCGGTAACAAGCCGCTGAGTGGTGTATTCAGCGGAAGTATCTTGCCAATGATCTTCAATATCTTGATAAAGAGACCCGCCCATGGCTACGTTAAAAAGTTGAGTACCACGACAGACAGAAAAAATTGGTTTATTTTGCTTGATTGCTTCTTTAATGAGTGCTAACTCAAAAATATCACGTTGAAGGTGGTAGTCGTCGCTATCAATGGCTTTTGGCTCACCATAGTATTTAGGGTCAACGTTTTGTCCACCAGTTAGAATAAGTTTATCAATTAAACTAATGTAGTAACTGGCCATTTCTTCATCACCAATTGGTAGGATAATGGGGATACCTCCAGCTTCCTTAACTCCTTCAACAAAGCCTTTGGCAGCATAACTCATCATAAGATCATCATCTGGATGCGGGGTTTCATTTCCTGTAATCCCAATAACTGGTTTATTCATAAATATTTACACTTTCTAATCCTCTTTACGCATGAAATAGAGGAGGGTTTGAAGTTCGCTTGTAAGATCGACATACTGAACAACTACGTCTTTAGGAAGATGTAGGTGAACAGGAGAAAAACTAAGAATACCTTTGATACCGGCGTCGACTAATAGTTCTGCAACTTCTTGAGATTTAACACTAGGAACAGTAAGAATAGCAGTTTTAACATCACTATCCTTGATTTTGTCCTTTATTTGTGAGATTCCATAGATTGGAACACCATCAGGAGTTTGGGTACCAACCTCAGGATGATCATCTAGGTCAAAAGCCATGATGATTTTCATCTTGTTACGCTCATGAAAACGGTAGTGGAGGAGGGCATGCCCCATATTTCCGATACCTACCAACATAACATTAGTTATAGAATTATCATTTAAAAGATCAGCGAAAAAGTTCATGAGCTTTTTGACATCGTAGCCAAATCCACGACGTCCAAGTTCCCCAAAGTAAGAGAAATCACGGCGAACAGTGGCAGAATCAATTCCAATCGCTTCTGCAATTTGTTTTGAATTGGCTCTTTCAATTTTCTCAGCATTAAATCTTTTAAAAATACGGTAATAGAGAGAAAGTCTCTTTGCTGTTGCTTTAGGAATAGCAGACTGTTTTTCTTTCACAAAATCACAACCTTTCTATTTACTATTTTATAGAAAGTTTGTGAAAATTGCAACAATAACGAAAAAAAACTAAGAAAAAATCTTAGTTTATCTTAGTTTCGTGGTAAGTCCTTAAAAAGCGGTAGAGATTACCTAGAAGCCCTTGATAGATTTCAACTCCATTGTGAGTTAATGAAGTGATAAGAGTCGTATCAGGAAGGGTTACACAACCCGATAGAGAGAGCATGAGTGCTTCATAATCTTCATATTCTTGCACACGCTCTACTTGATAGGAGTCCTTGTAAGTTAATCGAAACATAACGACCTTTTATCTTTCACTTTTTGTAAATACGCCACGCTCAACAAGACTATCCATCAAGAAGTAGAATTTCTCTTGGTGGATATGAGTTTCTTCTGATTTGAAGATATCAACTAAACGTAGACCAAATTTATCAGTAATATTGATTTTTGCACCTGTTAAGTCTTTGTTAATGATAATCTTAAGTTGGAATCCATCTCCACTATTTGGTACTTTTTCAAGAAGACGTGTTAATTCATAGTTACCAACTTTAGTTTCAAAAAAAGTATTATCTTTAAGTGTAAATTTTTTAACAGTTGGGCTAAGTGTGTAATCGTAACGACAATTTTTTAGTTTAATCGTTTGTTCAAATGCCATTAAGTTTATCCTCCGATGATATTTTTAAGAGTTTTAGCAAGAGTTATCATTTCTTGTTCTGTATTTTGAGGTGAAATGCTGACGCGAACAGACTCGTGTAAGCGAGGCGAGTCTTCTCCATAAAAAGCCTGAAGAACATGACTAACCTGAACAATACCAGCGGTACATGCTGAACCTGTTGAAATAGAAATGCCTTCTAGATCCAGGCGAAGTAGTAGCAGATCATTTCGTTGTCCTGGGAAACCAATGTTGAGGACATAGGGAAGTTGCTCTTTACTTTGGTTTAGATAGTAGTTTAATCCATCCATTTCAGTTAGAAATGTTTCTTGTAACTTTTGAACTTTTTCAAAATTACTTTCTAAATGTTCAAGATCATCCTTAAGTGCCGCGACCATCCCTATAATTGCAGGAAGATTTTCTGTTCCTGCTCTTTTTTTCTGTTCTTGATCTCCACCGTGTAGATAAGAATCAAAATCTGTAGAAGAAGCGTATAGGAAACCTACGCCTTTGGGACCATAGAATTTATGTGCAGAAGCGCTAAGAAAATCAATTCCCAATTCTTCGGGAAGAATCTCTACTTTACCAATCGCCTGAACTGCATCAACATGATAAGAAGCTGGATGATTTTTTAAAACCTCACCAATTTCAGCAATCGGTAATAGAGTTCCTGTTTCATTGTTTGCAAACATAGTTGAAACTAGAATGGTATCTTCACGGAGTGCATTTTTGACTTGCTCTGCTGTGATTTCTTGATTTACAGGTTTCAAAATAGTTACTTCAAACCCGAAATTTTCAACCAAATATTCAATTGGTTCAAGAACTGCGTGATGCTCAATAGCAGTAGTAATGATGTGTTTCCCACGCCCTTGGTGGCGAAGGCAGTAGCCGATAATTGCAGTATTATTACTTTCTGTACCACCAGAGGTGAAGAAAACATGCTGTGGCTTTGTTCCTAGTAAACTCGCTAACTCTTGACGCGCTTCTCGTAATAATTTACCTGCTTGGCGTCCATGACTATGAATACTAGAAGGGTTCCCATATGTTTCTTGCATGACTTGAGTCATCGCTGAGATAGCTGCAGGTGACATTGGAGTCGTAGCAGCATTATCTAAATATATCAAAAACTCACCTAATTTCTATTTAAACTTAAATAGTGGACTAACTGGTTTTCTTTCATGAATACGAACCATGGCATCACCAATTAATTCGCTTGCAGTAATGTATTGTACGTTTTTAGGTTTTTTACTTTCTGTTACAACAGAATCTGTAACCAAGATTTCTTTGATATTAGCTGCATCAAGCAATTCTGCAGCGCCGTCAACGAATAGTCCGTGACTTGAAACTGCATAGATTTCAGTCGCTCCATCGCGTTCTAGGATTTTAGCAGCTTCAGAGAAAGTCCGGCCTGTATTTAGAATATCATCAATCAAGATTGCTTTCTTGCCTTCAACCTCACCGATAATATATCCTTGGCTACGTTCAGAATCATCTTGAGCATAGTCGATGATAGCAATCGGAGCATCAAGGTATTCAGCAAGGCTACGAGCACGTTTTACACCTGAGTTTTTAGGGCTGACAACAACCACATCTGAACCAGTCAAGCCTTTATCGCAGTAATGTTTTGCAAAAAGAGGAATTGTATAGAGGTTGTCAACAGGAATATCAAAGAAACCTTGAACCTGAACAGCGTGAAGATCAAGTGTCAATACACGACTAACTCCAGCTTTAACCAACATATTTGCAACAAGTTTAGCCGTAAGAGGTTCGCGAGAAGAAGCGATACGGTCTTGACGAGCATAACCAAAATAAGGCATGACAACATTGATTGTATTTGCACTAGCACGAACACAGGCATCAACAGTGATTAAAAGTTCCATCAAATGATTGCTAACAGGATAAGAAGTAGACTGGATGATATAAACATCATAGCCACGAACACTTTCTTCGATGTTAACTTGGATTTCACCATCTGAAAATTGACGTGATGATAATTTTCCAAGCGGAACACCTGCAGCATCCGCAATTTTTTGAGCAATTTCATGATTTGATGAAAGTGAAAAAAGCTTCATATTCTTTGTATCTGACATTGATAAACCGTCCTCTATAAACTATGTGAATCAGTAAAAGGAAACATTTTATTAACAACTGTAGTCCATTACAGATTCTATTATTTTTTATCTCTTATATTTTATCAAAAAAAGTTGATTATTTCAGTTATTTTTCATATTTTCTATAAATCGAACTAATTTTGAAGGTGCTTTCTTATATTCGATATCATTTGCCTGTAAAAACTCCTGAAAATCAAGACTTCCCTGGTCTCCATTTTCGACTTCCAACTCTAGTTCATAATCAACAACATCGAAGTAGCTACTTTGATCAAGTGCCATCAGTCCGATAGACGTCTCTTTCTCATAACGAACAGTAGTTAAACAACCTAAGACAACCCAGCCACTTGGTGAAACACCACGATTTGAAAGTTCTTCTAAAATCATTCCCTGAGGAAGTTTACATTCTTCTAAACATTTCTTTGCCTCTTCTAGAGTGAGAGCTTGATTGTATTCCATATTTCCAACTGTTTGTGGGATTTTTATGGTCAATTCGGCACTATTTTCAAATGTACGAATGCGAATAGCGATTTTATGCTGTCGAAGGTAAAAATCAGGCGTATCGAGGTAGTAATTTTTTTGTGTAATAGGAGTGACTTCTGAAAACTGAGCTAGCAAACGGTCATATTCTTCTTCACTGAGAAGTGTTTTCATTTCAATTTCTAAATGTTTCATTTTTACAACCTTTTCTTTATATTTGAAAGCGATTTATGGTATAATAAGCATTGTATTTATTGTATATGATTTTCATGAGAAAATCAAAAATTAGATAAATTAAACTGCATAGAGAATTGGACGTAAGAGTTATATGATTACAGAATGGGAAGAATTTTTAGATCCTTACATTCAAGCTGTCGGAGAATTGAAAATTAAACTCCGAGGTATCCGAAAACAATATCGAAAACAAAATAAACATTCTCCTATTGAGTTTGTCACGGGTCGGGTTAAACCGATTGAAAGTATCAAAGAAAAAATGGCACGCCGGGGTATTGGCTATGACACACTTGAACAGGATTTGCAAGACATTGCAGGTTTACGTGTCATGGTTCAATTCGTAGACGACGTAAACGAGGTTGTTTCTATCCTTCGTAAAAGACAGGATATGAGAGTTGTTCAAGAACGAGATTATATTACTCATCGAAAGGCATCGGGTTATCGTTCTTACCATGTGATTATTGAGTATACGGTTGATACGATTTACGGTGCGAAAACTATTCTAGTTGAGATTCAAATTCGTACCTTGGCTATGAACTTTTGGGCTACAATCGAGCATTCTCTCAATTATAAATATCAAGGAGATTTCCCAGAAGAAATCAAGGAACGACTTGAGATTACAGCCAGAATTTCACATCAGCTTGATGAAGAAATGAGTAAAATACGTGCTGATATCCAGGAAGCACAAGCGCTCTTTGATCCTTTGCACAGAAAGTTAAATGACGGGGTAGGAAACAGTGACGATACCGATGAAGAATACAGGTAAACGAATTGACCTAATTGCCAACCGTAAGCCTCAGAGTCAGAAAGTTCTATTCGAGTTAAAAGAACGATTAAAAAAGAATAATTTTATTCTGAACGATAAAAATCCAGATATCGTCGTCTCTATTGGTGGTGATGGCATGTTGTTATCTGCTTTTCATAAGTATGAAAACCAACTGGATAAGGTTCGTTTTGTTGGGGTTCATACGGGACATTTAGGTTTTTATACGGATTATCGTGATTTTGAGTTGGACCAATTGGTTACAAATTTACAGTTGGATAATGGAGCTCAAGTTTCTTATCCACTCCTAAGTGTTAAAATCTTTCTTGAAAACGGTGAAGTCAAGTCTTTCCGAGCACTAAACGAAGCTAGCATTCGTCGAGCGGATCGAACTATGGTTGCTGATGTCATTATTAACCATGTTCCCTTCGAACGTTTCCGTGGTGACGGCCTAACAGTTTCAACGCCGACTGGAAGTACAGCTTATAATAAATCACTTGGTGGAGCAGTACTGCATCCTACCATAGAAGCCCTTCAATTAGCTGAAATCGCCAGTTTGAACAATCGAATCTACCGAACACTTGGTTCATCAATTATTGTTCCTAAAAAAGACAAGATTGAATTGATACCAACTCGAAATGACTATCACACAATCTCAATCGATAATAGTATCTATTCTTTCCGAAATATTGAGAAAATAGAGTATCAGATTGATCACCACAAGATTCATTTTGTAGCCACACCAAGCCACACCAGTTTTTGGAATCGTGTTAAAGATGCCTTTATTGGCGAGGTGGACGAATGAGGTTTCAGTTTATTGCCGACGAACATGTCAAGGTCAAAACCTTTCTGAAAAAACATGAAGTTTCAAAAGGGTTACTTGCCAAGATTAAGTTTCGAGGTGGTGATATTCGAGTCAACGGGCATCCGCAGAATGCAACCTATCTCTTAGATATCGGAGATGAGGTCGTCATTGATATTCCGCCAGAGGAAGGATTCGAGACACTTGAAGCAATTGATTATCCTCTAGATATTCTATTCGAAGATGATCATTTCTTGATTATTAACAAACCCTCTGGAGTCGCTTCAATCCCTAGTGTCAATCATTCCAATACCATTGCCAACTTTATCAAAGGTTATTATGTAAAACAAAACTATGAGAATCAGCAGGTCCACATTGTGACGAGGCTTGATAGAGATACATCAGGTTTGATGCTTTTTGCTAAACACGGCTATGCGCATGCTAGGTTAGACAAGCAATTGCAAAGAAAGGCTATTGAAAAGCGGTATTACGCCCTAGTCAAGGGAGATGGTCATCTGGAACCTCAGGAAGAAATCATCGCTCCGATAGCCCGAGATGAAGATTCTATCATCACTCGACGAGTAGCAAAGGGTGGGAAATATGCCCATACGTCCTATCAAATCGTGGCATCTTATGGGAATATTCACTTAGTTGATATTCGTCTCCATACTGGGAGAACTCACCAGATTCGGGTTCATTTCTCTCATATTGGATTTCCATTGCTCGGAGATGACCTTTATGGTGGAAGTTTAGACCACGGCATAGAGCGTCAAGCGCTTCATTGTCATTACTTATCGTTCTATCATCCATTCTTAGAAGAACAGTTAGTGCTAGAATGCCCGCTGCCGGATGATTTCGAAACACTTATTACACAGTTATCAAATAATAATTTATCTTAAAAGGAGTCAAAACTCATGGAAGTTTTTGAAAGTTTGAAAGCCAACCTAGTTGGTAAAAATGCTCGCATCGTTCTACCTGAAGGTGAAGAACCACGTATCCTACAAGCAACGAAGCGTTTGGTTAAAGAAACAGAAGTTATCCCAGTTCTTCTAGGAAACCCTGACAAGATTAAAATCTATCTCGAAATCGAAGGAATTACAGAAGGTTACGAAGTCATCGATCCAGAACATTACCCACAATTTGAAGATATGGTCGCTTCACTCGTTGAACGTCGTAAAGGAAAAATGACTGAAGAAGAAGCGAGAGAAGTGCTCAGCAACGATGTAAACTATTTTGGTGTTATGTTAGTTTATATGGGCTTGGTTGATGGTATGGTTTCAGGTGCTATTCACTCTACAGCTTCAACAGTTCGTCCAGCTCTTCAAATTATCAAGACTCGTCCAAATGTTAGCCGTACATCAGGTGCCTTCCTTATGGTTCGTGGAACAGAACGATACCTTTTCGGTGACTGTGCTATCAACATCAACCCAGATGCTGATGCTCTAGCTGAAATTGCGATTAACTCAGCTATCACAGCTAAGATGTTTGGTATCGAACCTAAAATTGCTATGCTTAGCTATTCAACTAAAGGTTCAGGTTTTGGTGAAAGTGTTGATAAGGTTGTTGAAGCAACAAAAATCGCTCATGAGCTTCGTCCAGACCTTGAAATTGATGGGGAATTGCAATTTGATGCTGCCTTCGTTCCAGAAACTGCAGCTCTTAAAGCACCAGGAAGTAATGTAGCTGGACAAGCTAATGTCTTTATCTTCCCAGGTATTGAAGCTGGTAACATTGGTTACAAGATGGCAGAGCGTCTTGGCGGATTTGCTGCAGTTGGACCTGTATTGCAAGGACTTAACAAACCTGTAAATGACCTTTCTCGCGGATGTAACTCTGACGATGTTTATAAACTAACTCTAATCACAGCAGCTCAAGCTGTTCATCAATAAGAATTTTATCCCTCTTTTCCTCTTGGTAAAGGGGGATTTCCCTTTTATTGAGATATCATTCAACTGCAAAAATAGCCAAAATATGGTAAAATAGTCAGTAATCATCTTTGTTTTATAGAATAAGTTTGTATGAAGAAAAGGAAATAAAATGGCAACTATTCAATGGTTTCCTGGACATATGTCTAAGGCGCGTCGTCAAGTTCAGGAAAATTTAAAATTTGTTGATTTTGTGACGGTTTTAGTTGATGCACGTTTGCCCTTGTCTAGTCAAAATCCGATGCTGACTAAAATCATCGGAGATAAGCCAAGACTATTAATTTTGAACAAGGCAGACCTTGCAGATCCAGTATTAACAAAAGAATGGCGTCAACATTTTGAATCACAAGGCATTCAAACACTGGCCATTAATTCTAAAGAACAAATTACTGTAAAAGTCGTAACGGATGCCGCCAAGAAACTTATGGCAGATAAGATAGCTCGTCAAAAGGAACGTGGGATTCAAATTGAAACCTTACGCACCATGATTATCGGGATTCCAAACGCTGGTAAATCAACGCTGATGAACCGTTTGGCAGGTAAGAAAATTGCTGTAGTTGGTAATAAACCTGGTGTGACAAAAGGCCAACAATGGCTCAAAACAAATAAAGATTTGGAAATCTTGGATACTCCAGGGATTCTATGGCCAAAATTTGAAGATGAAACCGTAGCACTCAAACTTGCGCTTACGGGAGCAATCAAGGATCAGTTACTTCCAATGGATGAGGTAACGATTTTCGGTCTCAATTACTTTAAAACGCATTATCCTGAAAAGCTTCAAGAACGTTTCAAACAAATGAATCTGGACGATGAAGCTCCTGAAATTATTATGGATATGACACGTATCCTTGGTTTTCGTGATGATTACGACCGTTTTTACAACCTCTTTGTCAAAGAAGTTCGTGATGGAAAACTTGGTAACTATACCTTAGATACATTGGATGATCTTAATGGCAACGATTAAAGAAATCAAAGAAGAATTAGCAAAGATAACTGATCTTGAAAGTCCTTTGTTTAAGGAATTTGAAAAAGATTCTCGTTCAGGTGTCCAAAAAGAAATTGAAAAGCGGAAAAAAGCCCTTCAAGCAGAAATTGATGAAAATCTTCGCTTAGAAGCCATGCTTCGCTATGAAAAAGATCTATATAGTAAAGGGATATCTCTAATTGCAGGTGTAGATGAGGTTGGACGTGGTCCGCTAGCTGGTCCAGTGGTGGCTGCTGCAGTGATTTTACCTCAAAATTGTAAAATTAAAGGCTTGAATGACAGTAAAAAGATTCCCAAGAAAAAACATGAAGAGATTTTTCAGGCCGTTAAGGACAATGCACTAGCAATCGGTATTGGAATTATGGACAATCAAGTCATTGATCAAGTCAATATCTACGAAGCGACGAAACTAGCCATGAAGGAAGCTATCTCTCAACTTGAACCTCAACCAGAGCACCTCTTGATTGATGCTATGAAGTTGGACTTGCCGATTTCTCAGACATCCATCATCAAAGGAGATGCGAATTCCTTATCTATTGCAGCAGCATCGATTATAGCTAAAGTTACCAGAGATAAGATCATGGCTAACTATGACGAAGAATTTCCAGGCTATGATTTTGCTCAAAATGCTGGCTATGGAACTGCTAAGCATCTCGTAGGAATTGAAAAGCACGGTGTCACACCTATTCATCGCACCAGTTTTGAACCGATTAAAACGATCGTTTCAGAAACTAGTAAAAGATAATTAAAGGAGAGAATTATGGAGGAACAATCGGAAATACTTAGTTCCAAGAAAGAATTTGCCTTCGCGTCCAGTACGATCTTAGCTCAAGTAGGGCGAGGTATTATTGTCGGATTAGTCGTAGGAATTATTGTCGGATCATTTCGATTTTTGATCGAAAAAGGCTTTCATATCGTTCAAGGATTTTATCAAGACCAAGTGAATCTGATACGGAATCTATTGATTATTTTATTGTTTTATATCCTCATTTGCTTACTTAGTGCCAAATTAACACGTTCAGAAAAAGATATCAAAGGTTCTGGTATTCCTCAAGTTGAAGCCGAGTTAAAAGGTCTCATGTCTCTCAACTGGTGGAGTGTCCTCTGGAAGAAATATATTCTTGGTATTTTAGCAATTGCTAGTGGACTCATGTTAGGGCGTGAAGGTCCCAGTATTCAGCTAGGTGCCGCTGGAGGAAAAGGAATTGCCAAATGGCTCAAGTCTAGCCCTGTTGAGGAGCGTTCTTTGATTGCTAGCGGAGCTGCGGCTGGTCTTGCTGCAGCCTTTAATGCACCGATTGCGGGGTTATTATTTGTAGTAGAAGAAGTGTATCACCATTTTTCACGATTCTTCTGGGTTTCTACCTTGGCTGCTAGTCTAGTAGCAAACTTCGTTTCCCTTCTCATCTTTGGCTTAACACCTGTTTTGGATATGCCGGATGACATCCCTCTCATGAGTTTGAGTCAATATTGGATTTATCTTGTTATGGGGATTTTTCTTGGACTCTCAGGTTTCCTTTATGAAAAAGCCGTTCTGAATGTCGGAAAAGTCTATGATTGGATTGGCCAAAAGGTTCACATTAATAAAGCTTATCATCCAATTTTTGCTTTTATCCTAATCATTCCAGTAGGAATATTTCTACCACAAATACTTGGTGGGGGCAATCAGGTTGTCTTATCCTTAACAGAACAAGATTATAGTTTTCAAATTCTCTTAATTTACTTTATCATTCGCTTTATCTGGAGCATGATCAGTTACGGAAGTGGACTGCCAGGTGGTATTTTCTTACCGATTTTAGCTTTAGGATCCTTACTTGGTGCCCTAGTAGGCGTTATTTGTGTCAATCTTGGCCTTGTTACCCAACAGCAATTTCCTATATTTGTAATTCTTGGAATGAGCGGTTATTTTGGGGCTATCTCAAAAGCACCTTTGACAGCTATGATACTTGTGACTGAAATGGTTGGTGACATCCGAAATCTCATGCCTTTAGGCATGGTGACCCTAGTTGCCTATATTGTCATGGATATGCTCAAAGGAGCACCTGTTTACGAAGCCATGCTAGAAAAAATGCTACCTGAATCAGCAACTGATGATGGAGAAGTTACACTGATAGAAATCCCGGTTTCTGATAAGATAGCTGGTAAGCAGGTACATGAACTCAATTTACCACATAATGTACTTATCACAACCCAGGTACATAACGGTAAAAGTAAGACAGTTAATGGTTCTACAAGGATGTATCTAGGTGATATGATCCATCTCGTGATTCCAAAAAGTGAAATTGGAAAAGTGAAAGATTTGCTTTTATAGAAGTATTGATTTACATAATTTTTATTACGAAAAGTTATAATATATTTTGAAAGGTTTTCTATGAAAAAAAATAAGGCAATTTTGGTATATTTGCTAGGAACATTTATCCAATTAGTATCAGTTTGTCTAGTTTTCTTTCTATTGAATCGTTATTCTGTTCAGTCTAATGTATTAACTATTTCAGGAATCATTCTAGGTGGAATTTCTTCAGCTCTTTGGGGAATAATTGTTGCTAATCGATATTTTCATATTCATTTTAAGAAGATTTTAAAAGATTTTTTTAACATTCATACTAGTTATAAACACTATTTATTATCTTTCTTCCTAATTATATTTGATTTTTCTTTCATATTGTTTGGTGGGAAAATGTTAGAATTTAACTGGTATCTCCCTTTTTTGATGTTCTTCAAATTTATTTTATTTGGAGGAATAGAAGAGATTGGATGGCGATATGTATTTCAACCAATTTTACAAGAAAATTTGCCGTATTTCCTCTCAACAATCTTAACCTTTTTTAGTTGGGCTATTTGGCATCTGTTGTACTTTTACATAGATGGTTCTCTGGCAATATTACAATTGACGCCGTTTTTATTTGGATTACTGACAAATTCTTTCATACTATCAGCACTTTATATTAAAACAAACAATCTCTGGATTTGTGTAATGACTCATTCAATTATTAATGTCTTGTCTCAACTAACCATAGATACTAATCAATACGAAACTTTCTTGATAAAAATCTTCGTCATCTTAGTTTCGTGCTATATGGTAATGAATAAAAAAGAAGAATATAGTCGTAACTGATTGTATTGGTAAACTTTTCATTTTAATAAAATGAAATATAAAACTCCAAAACCAAATCAAATATGATTTGGTTTTTATGATAATAAGAATCAAATTTTACTTGAATTACATTTATTAGAGTTGAAGATGACGAAGGAACATTTAGCAAAAAGTATAAAAAATTTTAATCATAATAAATTAATTAAAAGAATACTAAAAAAATTTTTGGTTACAAACTATACACTAGCAAAACTAAAAGTTTATGTACAATTGACTTAACGTGAGCTAAACTATTGATACAACTGAATTAGAATCATAAAAATCATAAAGTACATTCTTTAAGGAGTGTACTTTATTTTTATTTTGTACATTATTTTGAAGTGTTATTTTGTATATTTTCTAGTTCATCACATCATCTGATTTAAGGAATTGATTTGTACATTTTTACTCTAATAGGTGCAGAAGAAGTAGTGGTTCAATTGTACATTTTTGTCTACTCATTTAAGGTCTTATTGATAGTAAGATATAGATTTTTACTCGTGGTGCTAGTTAATCTCAAAGTATATCAGATTATTAGTCAGTATAATTTGCTCCATTCTCAACTGCAATCCTGTTAAGCCTCTAGCTAGTGTTTGTTCGACATCAAAAAAAGTACAAAGTTCTGAAAATCGAGTTTCAATAATCCGTCTCATAGCCATTAGTTTCCAATGATTATGTTGTTTAGCTCTTGCCATAGATGGTAACCTTTCTGTTTCAACTGTTCTCTAAGTTTATAGCTAAGATAAGCTAAATCAGCTAAAACATAGGGTTGAGAACAATTTTCTAGTAAGTCATCAACTGCCTTGACCGTCGATTAAACCGACTTCTTTCAAGGAGACACCCACAAGGATTCTTGTTTAGAAGCACCGAATCAATCAAGAAGGATCACCCAGAGGTTCCAGCATTTGAAGAATATGACGAGCTACTTGAAGCAATCAAAAAATCCCTATAAAGGGATTTTTTTATACCTATAATACCTTGTGCAAAATAGTCGTATATATCAAAATCAGAGTCACGTTACCTACTATTAGACCAAAAGTCGCAAGCAAGGTATTTGCTGTACCCGGCTTAAAATCTGCACTAATCAAATATGGCCAAAAGCATATCATTGGGAAAACGGCTATTAACACGCATACATAGGTAGGAAAGCTTGTCCAAAGAAAGCGTGTCGTCTCTAACCAGTGCCCCCATGAAGGTATCATTATTTTGCTTATAGTGAAAAGTATGCATATAAGGTGGACCACTAGAAGATAAATAGCATACTTTGTCTTGCTCAGTATTTTTTTCTTTTTCATTTTATCTAACTATCCTTGCTAATTATTCTCTCGTTCACCTGCAATATGAACTTTAAAACTAAAATTAACTATATTATTATTCGAATCAAGGTCTAAATTCATAAAATAATGATTCCAAAAGAATTCATTGTTACCTGCTCCCCACTGCACACCGTAATGTCCCAAATATTCACCTCTCGGATTGCTTGGAGTCAGCCATATTTTTTTACCAAATACTTCCTTAAACTTATTTTCATCAAGCTTCTCTAGCAAATCTATACCATCTATATTATATGAGATTCCATATTCTTTAGCAGCAGCTGTGCATTCAGAATCGAAGCAAACCTGCGTAACTACACAGTCCTTCAGTTCCTCATACCTCTTTTTATGCCCGTAAACACCTATGCAGCCAACTACTACATTCTTCTTTACAAGAAGATAAGTCGATCGTGTGACTGCAGAGTCATATGACTTAAATCCGCTTGGCACTGTTACACCGGAACCTTGGTATTTATAATAGCTTCCCGATGTCAAAAGCTCATTATAATTAGGATAATCATGTCTACCATTTGACACATAGATTTCAAACCCCTGGTCTATCAAATCCGAAATCTTAGTCTCTGTAAGATGAATTTCAGTTCTGTCAATTTTAAGTGGAGGTGCGTTATCAGGTAGACCTATAATTATATATACAAACATCAAAAACACGAATATCATAAGAACTGCAACGATACCTATCCAAGATTTCCCGGTTCTCTTTCGTGCATTGAAAAGCGCCATTATAGAAGGCGTGATTATAGCAGCACCAATTGGCGCCGCCCCATGACGGAACATGCCCATGACCTTAAAGGCAATTACAGCGCTAATTAGTATTAAAACTATGTGCACTGCATACTCTCCTACGCTTAGCTTACTCGTCCTAGTCTGATTATTTGCTGGGGCATCGTACACTGGAACACCGTTCTCAAAGGTGTTCTTCATTCTAAAACGCAGCCAAAACAATATTCCAATAAACACAACTGCCAAGAACACTAGCAACCCAATAAAAACTAATCTTTCCATCTGTAACCTTTTCTCTGACCTAATTATCGTTCATCAAAATTCATATCTAGTCTACCACATTTTGAAATTGTTTTACAATATTTACATACTTGTGCACGAATCAAAAAGTTTTAAAAGGATTTAACGACTTAGCAACGACACAACAAACTCTAATGCATGAGTGGGATTATTTAAATAACCTCCTAATAGCAAATCCAACTGAAATAACTGAATTAAGTAATACTAATGTATGGTGGATATGTAAAGAAAACTCAAATCATCGATACAAACTTAAAATTAATGAAAAAATTAAGTATAAAAAGCGCTCATTAATAAGTTGCCCAATTTGCAAAGGTTTAAGAAGAAAACAGGAGCATTTTGTTAGATTAAAGATATACTAGAGAATACTAAAATAAAACAAAGTAAAAACACTCTAAAGTTCATTAAATTGATTATAGAGTGTTTTTTGTTGTCAAAATGTACATTTTAAAAATTTTTAGTTTTCACTTAAATAAAGTACATTTTCGTCTGAATTGAGAGTAGTCAAAATTTTCAGTGTTCACTTAAATAAAGTACATAATTAAGAATAATTAGCTCTAAAAAAATTTTTGGTTATACTAGCAAAGATTTAGATATTGCATATATCCCCTATAACATCTTTCCGAAAAACTATAATTTTCTTGAAAAATATATCTAGCTATGCTATACTACTAGTATAGAAAGATTTGGAGAAAAAGATGAAACGTGAAATATTATTAGAACGGATTGATAAACTTAAACAAGTCATGCCCTGGTATGTTCTGGAATACTATCAATCAAAACTAGCTGTTCCATACAGTTTTACGACCTTGTACGAATACTTAAAGGAATACGATCGATTTTTTACCTGGGTCTTGGAATCTGGTATATCGGATGCTGATACTATGGCAAATATTCCTTTGGATGTTCTTGAGAACATGACCAAGAAAGACATGGAATCTTTTATTCTTTACTTACGTGAACGTCCTTTACTCAATGCTAATACGACAAAGAATGGTGTCTCCCAAACAACTATTAACCGAACTTTATCAGCACTTTCTAGCCTTTATAAGTATTTGACTGAGGAGGTTGAAAACGAGCAAGGGGAACCTTATTTCTACCGCAATGTTATGAAGAAAGTTGCTACCAAGAAAAAGAAAGAAACTTTGGCTGCTCGAGCCGAAAATATCAAGCAAAAGCTCTTTTTAGGCGATGAAACAGAGGGTTTTTTGAATTATATCGATGAGGAATACCCCAAAACTCTCTCAAATCGTGCCCTATCCTCTTTTAATAAGAATAAAGAGCGAGATTTGGCAATTATTGCACTCCTTCTTGCCTCTGGTGTACGTCTCTCTGAGGCAGTAAATCTGGATCTTCGAGACCTTAATCTCAAGATGATGGTGATTGATGTAACTCGAAAAGGTGGAAAACGAGACTCGGTCAATGTTGCTGCCTTTGCTAAACCTTATTTAGAGCAATATCTCGCTATTCGAGACAAACGTTATAAGACAGAAAAGACTGATACAGCTCTCTTTCTAACTTTATATAGAGGTGTTCCAAACCGTATTGACGCTTCTAGTGTCGAAAAGATGGTAGCCAAGTATTCAGAAGACTTCAAAGTACGCGTAACACCCCATAAACTGCGTCATACACTAGCAACTCGTCTCTATGATGCGACCAAATCACAGGTTCTGGTCAGTCACCAGCTAGGACATGCTAGCACACAAGTTACCGACTTGTATACCCATATCGTTAATGATGAGCAGAAAAATGCCTTGGATAGTTTATAATAATACATAATATAATTTATGTAATGTTTAAAATAGAGCGATAGATTTTTGATTATCTAACGCTCTTTTATTATTCTATAAAAATTCAATCCAATAATTTCTGTGTGGCTCAATTATGACTGGCTTTCCCCAAAATGACTTTAGATAAGCCAGATTCGCAGGGCTAACAGGTCTTTTCTCTTCGTTGTACTTCTCAGCACTTTCTTTCGTTAAAAAACATTTAACAGCTTCATATCGCGTACCATCACTAGCTGTACGATCAATACCCATATAAGCAATTTCATCACCTTTTTGAGGACTGTCAGTAAGAAGTTTTCCAATAAAGTAGACCGTTTTATCTTTCATTAATTCATAAGCTTTACAACTTTCAAGTCGGTTATTCGCTGCTGCGTACATAATACAAAAACTATCCACGATGTCTTTCATTGGCATTAACGCTTCTTTGCTCACGATGATTTCCTCAGGAGTAAGACCCCCAATAATCAAGTCTTTAAAATGAGCTTGCTGAATAACATTGTCTAAGGCCATTCCCAGAGGGATTTGTACAGCTTGAAAACCTAAAGGTTCTAACTCTTGTCTTTTCTTATCGAAGTGTTCTTGTGTGATACTAATATGCAAATCGTAAGGATTTGTAGATTCTTGGTTTTTAAAAAAAGCTACCACAGTACGATCTAACTGTTCAAATAGTCCGAGATTTTCAATTGGAATCTTTATCATTGATGTTAGGCCTCTTTTATTTTAAATTTCCACTACATTATACTCTCATAATGATTGATTATCAAGTTTTAAAAAAAGAAATCCATAGCATATGGATCTCTTTTGATTTTATTCTACAACTGCTTCAGCAATTTCTTCTGCAGTGATTCCTGCGAAGTAACGACCTAGGTTAATGGTTTGAAGGGCTTTGAGGACATCCTCACGTTCGTATTTGACACCACGAAGAACATCTTCTACTGCTGCAACGTCTTCGATACCGAAGAAGTCACCATAAATCTTGATGTCTTGGATTTTTGATTCAATGACGTTAGCGAAGATTTCAACCTTACCGCTTGGGAATTTAGTTCCACGACGGACATTGTATTCAGGTGATTTCCCATAATTCCAGTCCCAAGTTCCAAACTTAGTTTCTTTGATTCGATTGATTTCAGCCAATTCTTCATCTGAGAACACATACTCTGTCATTTCAGGGTATTCTTTTTTCATGTATTCCAAAAGCAAGTCACGGAACTCTTCAACAGTGATCTTTTCTGGTAACTCATCGATAATATTAGTTACTCGAGCACGGACTGATTTAACACCTTTTGATTCAAACTTATCTTTAGACACTTTAAGTGCATTAGCTAGGACTGACAAATCCACGTCAAAGAGAAGACAACCATGGTGCATGATACGGCCATTGATATAGGCTTGTGCATTTCCACAGAATTTCTTACCGTCGATTTCTAAATCGTTACGGCCTGTAAATTCAGCTTTAACACCAAGTTCAGCTAAAGTATTGATAACTGGAGTAGAGAAGCTCTTGAAGTCAAAGGCCTTGTTTTCATCTTCTTTTGAAATGATTGTATAGTTAAGGTTGTTCAAATCATGGTAAACAGCTCCACCACCACTGATTCGACGGACTACTTCAATTCCATTTTCACGAACATAGTCACGGTTAATTTCTTCAATCGTATTTTGGTGACGTCCTACAATAATAGATGGTTTGTTAATCCAAAGAAGGAAGATTTGATCCTCGTCCAAAAGATGTTTAAAAGCATATTCCTCTAAAGCAATATTAAAGGCAGTGTCATTTGAATGATTGATAATGTATTTCATAAGATACCTTCTAATACGATAGAGACTGGAAAATAATTCCAGTCTAGTCTATCTATTTTTATTTTTTCTTAGGTGAATGGATGGCCATTCCAAGAACATCCGCAAACGCTTCGTACATAACTTCAGAGTATGTTGGGTGTCCGTGGATTGTCTTAAGCATTTCTTCAACAGTGATTTCCATTTCGATGATGCTTGACGCTTCGTTGATCAATTCTGCTGCTGCAGGACCAATGATGTGAACTCCAAGGATTTCGCCATATTTCTTATCGGCAATAACCTTAACGAATCCTTGAGCTGCATCTGATGCAATGGCACGTCCGTTTGCAGCAAAGTTGAATTTACCGATTTGGACATCGTATTTCTCACGAGCTTGTTCTTCTGTTAAACCAACTGCTGCTACTTCTGGAAGTGTGTAGATAGCTGCAGGAGTCAAGTTCAATTTAGCAACAACGTGGTTTCCTTTAAGAGCATTTTCAGCTGCTACTTCACCCATACGGAAGGCAGCGTGAGCCAACATCTTAGTACCGTTGATATCACCTGGCGCATAGATACCTGGAACAGAAGTTTCCATGTATTCATTAACCTTAATACGACCACGGTCTAATTCAAACTCAACATCTCCGATACCTTCAAGATCTGGAACACGACCGATTGAAAGAAGGGCTTTATTCGCGATAATATCATCTTTTCCTTCAACCTTGATACGGAGTTTGCCATCTTCTTCAATGATTTCTTGGAGTTTAGTACCTGTCAAGATCGTCATACCTTTACGTTCAAGGATTAAACGAAGGTTCTTAGATACTTCAGCATCCATAGCTGGTACAATGCGGTCCATCATTTCGATAACAGTAACTTTTGAACCAAATGTCATAAAGGCTTGACCAAGTTCGATACCAACGACACCACCACCAATAATCACAAGGCTTTCTGGAACTTCATTCATTTCAAGAATATCGTCACTAGTCATCACAAGTGGTGATTCCATACCTGGAACATTAATCTTGCTGACTTTAGAACCACCAGCAAGGATGATCTTCTTAGTTTCAAGCAATTCAGAACCATTTACCAAGACATTCTTATCTTTAGTAATAGTACCGATACCTTTATGAACATCAACTCCATAGCTACGAAGAAGTCCTGCAACACCACCAACAAGGGTATTGACAACTTTAGATTTTGTTTCTAAAAGTTTCTCCATATCAACTGTAAAATTAGGATTTTCAATTACGATACCACGATTAGCTGCATGACCGATATTTTCAATAATTTCGGCGTTGTGAAGGTAAGTCTTAGTTGGGATACATCCACGGTTCAAACAAGTTCCACCAAGTTCAGATTTCTCAACAAGAGCAACCTTACCACCTAACTGAGCTGCTTTAATAGCAGATACATAGCCAGCAGGTCCACCACCGATTACAACAACATCATAAGCATCATTGCTCTTACCATCGTCGTTTGAGGCACTTGCTGCAGGTGCTGGGCTAGCTTCTGGTGCAGCTGCTCCAGCTGTTGGGATATTTTCCCCTTCTTCACCAAGATAACCGATAACTTCAGTAACAGGGACAGTTTCTCCATCACCTTTAAGGATAGCGATCAAGTAACCGTCTTCTTCTGCTTCCAATTCCATGCTGACTTTGTCAGTCATGATTTCCAAAAGGATTTCTCCTTCTTTTACAAATTCTCCGACTTTCTTATTCCATTGGACGATTTGTCCTTCTGTCATATCCACGCCGGCTTTTGGCATAATTACTTCTAAGGCCATATCTTACTTCCTCTATCTATATTTCTAAAACAAATATTTTAAACCAACATTGAGATTGGGTTTTCAATCAAAGCTTTTAAGTCTTTCATAAACTTAGCACCAGCCATGCCATCTACGACACGGTGGTCAATTGTCAATCCAAGACTCATAATTGGACGAATTACGATTTCACCATTTACTACAACTGGTTTCTCAACTGTTGAGCTAACCCCAAGAATTGCTGAGTTTGGTTGGTTAATGATAGGACCAAATGATTGAACCCCAAACATTCCCAAGTTACTGATGGTGAAAGTTGAATTTTGCAATTCGCTAGGAGCTAGTTTACCATCTAAAGTACGTCCAATGACATCTTTAAATGCAACAACCAATTCAGACAAGGTCATCTTTTCAGCATTGTAGACAACTGGTGTCATAAGACCGTTATCCATACCAACTGCCATCGCAAGGTTGACATAGTTGTGAGTGATAATAGTCTTACCATCTTCTGTCAATGAAGCGTTGATGTAAGGGTGTTTCATAAGCGTCTTAACAACTGCGAGTGAAAGCAAGTCTGTCACAGTGATTTTCTTACCAGTTGCTTCCATAATTGGATCAAGAACTTTCTTACGAAGCGCAAGCATTTCAGACATATCTACATCGTAGTTAAGCGTGAAGGTTGGTGCAGTTAAATATGATTCAACCATACGTTGAGCAATAACCTTACGCATAGGAGTCATCGGAATGCGTTCGATTTCTCCATAAGGCGTTACGTTGTCTGGAACTTCTTCCACTTTCTCAATTTGAGCAGGTGATTTAATGGTGTCATTTTCGATATTTTCAGGAAGATAGGCCAAAACGTCCTTCTTCATGATTTTACCACGGTGACCAGTTCCTTGGATTTCCTGCCAAGCAATATTATGCTCTAGTGCAATTCGTTTTGCGAGTGGTGAAATGCGAACCACGTTAGTGTCTTTATATGTTTCCACGTCTTCTTTGTGGACACGACCGTTTGCGCCTGAGCCAGAAATGTCGTAGAGATTAATCCCTAAATCATCTGCTAATTTTCTAGCCGCAGGAGTCGCTCTTAGCTTATCATCAGCCATGACCTCTCCTATTCTATTATAAGATACTAAGGGCGTCAAAAGTCTCAGTGAAAATAGGAAACTTGACAAAGAAACTTTAGTTTCTAGGAAAGTTTATCTTTTTCACACAGACTTTAGCCCGAGTTCAATTATATGATGCAAAGGGCGTTTAAAAGCGACTGAAAAATAGGAAATCTACACAGACTTCGATGAAGTCAAGGAGATTTATCTTTTTTCCGAGCTTTTAGCCCGTGCTCTAATCTAAGATATCAAGTACGCAGAGAACTCTGCACCTAAAAAGTACAAAGTTTCTCGTCTTATCAATTAATTTACATAACTTATATTATGCATTATTGTTTGTTATGAGTTTTACGAATGGCATCTTTGATGCTTTCAACTGTCGGAATCATTGCATTTTCTAAATTTTGTGCGTAAGGCATTGGTACATCCTCACCTGCACAGCGACGGATTGGTGCGTCCAAGTAATCAAATGCTTCTGATTCAGAAATGATAGCTGAGATTTCACCAATATAGCCACTTGTTTTGTGGGCATCGTTGACAAGAACTACTTTTCCAGTCTTCTTAACTGAATTAATGATGATATCTTTATCAAGTGGAACCAAAGTACGTGGGTCTACTACTTCGACTGAGATGCCTTCTTCAGCCAATTCTTCAGCTGCTTGCATGACACGACGAAGCATCTTACCGTATGTTACTACTGTTACATCAGTTCCTTCGCGTTTGATTTCTCCAACACCAAGTGGGATAGTATAGTCTGGATCAACAGGTACTTCACCTTTTTGGTTAAATTCTGATTTGTATTCAAGAATAATAACAGGATTGTTGTCTCGGATTGAAGACTTAAGAAGACCCTTCATATCAGCAGGTGTACCTGGAGCTACAACCTTCAATCCTGGGATATGAGTAAACCAAGATTCCAATGATTGTGAGTGTTGAGCAGCAGAACCTACCCCATTACCAGCGGCACAGCGGATTGTCATAGGCACTTGACCTTTACCACCAAACATGTAGCGAGTTTTAGCTGCTTGGTTGACGATATTATCCATGGCAATAACTGAAAAGTCCATGAAAGTCATATCAACGATTGGGCGAAGTCCAGTCATAGCAGCACCAGCAGCAGCACCAGAAATAGCAGCTTCTGAAATAGGACAGTCACGTACACGTTCTGGCCCAAACTCCTCTAACATACCTACAGAAGTTCCGAAGTCTCCACCGAAAACTCCGACATCCTCACCCATCAAAAGCACATTTTCATCACGACGCATTTCCTCAGACATTGCAAGGATAATGGTATCGCGGAAAGACATTAATTTTGTTTCCATATTTCTATACTTCTCCTTAGTCTGCGTAAATATCTTCAAAAGCTGATTCTAGTGGAGGGAATGGACTTTCTTCTGCAAATTTAACAGATGCTTCCACCGCTTCCTTAACTTGTGCTTGAATTTCTTCAAGTTCTTCTGAACTTGCAATCTTATTCTCAACAAGGTACTTGCGAAGATTTTCGATTGGATCTTTTTCCTTCCACTCTTCTACTTCTTCACGTGTACGATATTTACCAGGGTCTGATGATGAGTGACCAAGCCAACGGTAAGTTACACTTTCGATTAAGACAGGGCCTTTGCCAGAACGAACATGGTCAACTGCTTTCTTAAATCCTTCGTATACATCAATTACATTGTTTCCATCAGGAATAAACATACCAGGAATACCGTAAGCAGCGCTACGCTCGTGAATATGCTGGACATTAGTCATTTTCTTGATGTCAGCAGAAATTCCATAACCGTTATTGATACAGTAGAAAATAACGGGAAGATTCCAAATTGAGGCCATATTAACAGCTTCGTGGAAGACACCTTCGTTGGTTGCGCCGTCGCCAAAGAAGCAGACGACAATCTTACCAGTCTTTTTCATTTGCTGAGTAAGGGCAGCACCTACGGCAATTCCCATACCACCACCAACGATCCCGTTGGCACCAAGGTTACCCGCATCCAGGTCAGCGATATGCATGGAGCCACCTTTCCCCTTACAAGTACCCGTATACTTACCAAGGATCTCAGCCATCATGCCGTTCAAATCGATTCCTTTAGCAATGGCTTGTCCGTGTCCACGGTGGTTTGATGTAATCAAGTCATCTTCATTAAGAGCTAACATAGCCCCAACGTTAGCTGCCTCCTCACCAACAGAAAAGTGCGTCATTCCTGGTACTTTCCCTTTTTTTACTAATTGTGCAATCTTCAAGTCCATGCGACGGATTTCTTCCATCTTTCGGAACATTTCAAGCAGAAGATTTTTATCTAGAGTTGACATAATCTTGCCTTTCTATGTTTAATTTCTTACATTTCTATTCTAACTTATAGGTTAATGAGAGTCAAAGAATATGCTTGCTATTTTTTCACAATATAAAAAAAGAAAAGTCAATGAAATCAAGACTTTTCTTTACTTAAAAAAACTATTTCACAAACTCAATTTTCATTATTTTTTCAATGAATTATCGATTTCTTTTCATAATAACTTGCAAACGCCACTGATAAAGAAGACCACTGACAATTAAACTTACGATGAGACCTATCCAATATGAGTAAGCATCGAGATTTGTTGAATAATCTAGAAACACACCAAGAGGTATAGCAACTCCCCAGTATCCAAGGAGACCAAGGTAGAAAGGTATGACAGTATCTTTGTAACCTCGTAAAATTCCTTGTAATGGCGCTGCAAATGTGTCAGCTAACTGGAAAAACAAGCTATAGGTCATAAAACTTGCAGTTAATTGAATGAACTCTGGATCATGACCATATAGACTGGCAACATTTTCTCTAAAAACATATAGAAAGGAAAGTGTCAAAATTGCGAATGCCATAGCTGATAGTCGACCGATTTTAATATATTTTTTAGCATCTTCTAATCGTTTGGCTCCAACTTCGTAAGAAACAACAATTGCCATTGCTGTTGAAACACTCATAGGAAAGGCATACATGAGAGATGAAAAGTTCATGGCAGACTGATGACTAGCTATTATCAACGATGAAAACTTCGCCATAATCAAGCCAACGGCTGAAAAAATAGCAACCTCTGCAAATACGGTTCCACCTATCGGTAAGCCTAATTTGATTGCTTCTTTTATTTTATTTCCGTCTAAGGGTAATCGTTTCTCTAAATGCAGTTCTTTCAATTTTTCCTGTTTAAGAAGGACTAGTATGGAAATCCCCAACAACGCCCAATAAGCTAAAGATGTACCCAGACCTGCTCCTGCACCTCCTAACTCAGGGAAGCCAAAAGCTCCGTAGATTAGGAGGTAGTTAAAACCACTATTGAGAGGTAGCAATAAAAGCATTAAATACATGGATAGCTTAGTTAATCCCAGTGCATCAAGTAATGAACGAATAACACTAAAGAGTAATAGAGGAATAATTCCAATAGCTAAAAGCCATAGATAACGAATTGCTATATCTGCCACTGCTGCTTCTAGCCCCATATTGTTTAGAATTAGTGGCGCAGCAAGAAAAACTAATGCAAATAGAACAATTGATAAACCAAGTGAAAGATAAAGAAATTGATAAAAATCAGAAGCCACTTCATTTTTCTTTCCTCGACCCAAATGATGTCCAACTATTGGAACTAAAGCCGAAACAATCCCAGTTAAAAAAGTAAAGAAAGGATTCCACAAACTAGTCGCCATTGATACGCCAGCTAAATCTATCGTATTATACTGGCCAGTCATTGTCGTATCAACAAAAGAAGCCGAATAATTTGCGAATTGATAAACCAAAATAGGGAAGAAAATCTTAAGAAATAAAATGAACTTGTCTTTAAAATGATGGGTTGGATACATACAGACTCTCTCTAAATTTTAATTTTATAGAGCAGTATTCTATTTAGTTTTTATAGACAATCTGTCCATTACAAATGGTGTATTTGACCTGCCCTTTTAAAGTTTCACCGATGAATGGTGAATTAGCTGCTTTAGAAGCAAAATGTGTGTCTACAATTCGGTCAGCTTTATCATCGAAAATCGTAATATCAGCTGGCCCATTTTCAGCCAAATAACCTGCTTCAAAGTTATACAGTTTGGCTGGGTTAACTGTCATTTTTTCTAATAATTCCATCAAGCTTAGCTCACCAGCTTCGACCAAGTAAGTTAAGCCTAGTGACAAAGAAGTTTCCAAACCTGTCATACCTGATGGCGCTTTGGTAATATCCTCAACATTTTTTTCGTCAGCATGGTGAGGCGCGTGGTCAGTAGCAATGACAGAAATGATTCCAGATTTTAAACCTTTAATAACTGCACGGCGGTCAGACTCCAAGCGAAGTGGTGGATTCATCTTAGCATTACTTCCCTTAGTCAAGAGAAGAGCTTCAGTCTTCGAAAAATGCTGTGGAGCAACTTCTGCAGTTACGTTGGCTCCCAAATTTTGAGCAAACTCCACAACCTTGACACTTTCTTCCTTAGATAAATGCTGAATATGAACATGAGCCTTGGTTGCATAGGCGATCATGACATCACGTGCAATCATTGCATACTCAGCCACTCCTGTTGCCCCACAGATATGGAAGTGTTCTTTAGCAACATTTTCATTGAAACCGAGAATTCCATTCAAACCTGGATCTTCCTCATGAAGGCATACAAAGGTTCCAAGCTTTTTAGCAGTTTCAAATGCTTCTTTAACTACTTTACTACTTTCAAGAGGAATACCATCATCAGAAAAACCAACGGCTCCAGCTTCTAAAAGCGCCTTAAAGTCAGTCAAGTCTTGGCCATTAAAGTTCTTGGTAATCGTTGCTATAGACTTAACATTAATTTTTTCCTTAGCAGCAGACTGAAGAACTTCCTGCAAAGTCTCAACATCTGAAACGGTTGGATTGGTATTAGCCATCATGACAACTGTCGTAAAACCACCAGCTGCTGCTGCCAGTGCACCTGTATGGATGTCTTCTTTATGAGTTTGACCAGGTTCGCGGAAATGAACATGAATATCCACCAAACCAGGCGCAACTACAAGACCAGTAGCATCTATTACTTGAGCGCCTTCTTCCTGGATTTCAGGAGCAATTTGAACAATTTTACCGTCTTCAACCAAAACATCACACACTCGATCCAAACCAGACTTAGGATCCATTACTCGACCATTTTTAATTAGTAACATCTGCTTTCTCCTTTATTCGTAGAAATCCACTTGGGTATCCAATAACTTATCACCATCATAAACAAACTTGGCTGAAAAGAATGGTTTATCTTCTAAAAGCCACTCGACAAAGGTGTGGTCTCCTTCCCAAGTTGGTTTGCTTAAAACCTCATCATAAGGAACCCATTCTAAAGTCCCTTCATTACAATCAATCAATTCCCCCTCAAACTCAGTCACCTTAAATACATAGGTGTACCAGTCTAGGTTTGGTGTAAACTCAGGAAAGGTGATAACTCCCTTTAGTACTGGTTTTGCTTTCAGACCCGTTTCTTCTAAAATCTCACGTGCAGCACATTCTTGTGGAGTTTCCCCGCGCTCTAACTTTCCACCTACACCGATCCATTTTCCTTCATGGACATCATTAGGCTTTTTATTACGATGAAGCATGAGCAGTTCTTTCCCGTTATCAATGTAGCAAATCGTCGCTAACTGAGGCATATTCTCTCCTTATCTAAGCCAATCGATTGGCTCTTGTCCTGTTTCGTTTAAGAATGCATTGGCCTTGGAAAAAGGCTTGGAACCCCAAAATCCTCTGTAAACGGAAAGGGGACTCGGGTGGGCTGATTCAATAATCAAATGCTGAGGATTAGTAACCAAAGACTTCTTCTTACGGGCGTAGGCTCCCCAAAGTACAAAAACTACGGGTCTATCTAGGTTATTGACGACCTTAATAACAGCATCTGTAAATGGTTCCCAAATCTGACCAGCATGCCCATTTGCTTGACCTGCTGGCACTGTTAAACATGTATTAAGGAGTAAGACTCCCTGCTCAGCCCAAGAGGTCAAGTCATGGGATTTCTTAACTCCGATGTCATCAGAAAGTTCTTTCAGAATATTTTGAAGCGAAGGCGGTGCTGGAATCGAATCAGGAACTGAAAAACTTAATCCCTGAGCTTGACCAGGTCCATGATAGGGATCCTGCCCCAGAATCACTACCTTAACCTCTTCCAGAGGAGTCGTCAAAAGAGCCTGAAAAACCTTTTCCTTAGGAGGATAAACAGTTCCCTGAGCATAGGTCTGTTCCATAAAATGATTAATTTTCCCAAAATAACCTTCAGGTAATTGCTCCTTAATCAAAGCATGCCAGGATGAGTGTTGCATCTTAATCTCCTTTATAGTATCCATCTAAAAGCACGTCTTAATTCATCCGTACCATTTTTAAAAAAGCATAAACCATGTGCAAGAATGATCTTATCCGGTTTCCAGTTTAACATACGGGAAAGGGAAACCTTTGCTTCCCTTTGTCTTCCTAAAAAAGTCATCCGATAATCGATAGGAGTTTGACCATCAGGGGCTGTTACACGAGCTAAACGATAGAATTTTCTGCGGATTGGACTAGCTATTTTTTCTGGTTCAAAATTCTCTATAAGGTCTGTTACAATAAGTGTTTTAGTTGATTTATGAAAAAACACGACCTCTTCAATGACAGAACTTCCCTTAAAAATAAGCTGTTCAATCTCATCAGACCATAGGTCGGGAGCCATATCTGTTAAAGGAGCATCAAATTCTACCTTGACATTCTGACTTTTCGCTCTCTCTTCAACTCCTGGACTAGACCATGCTTGCGCATGAGGATATCTTTTTCTCCAATCTGCAATATAGGCGTAGTGAATCTTATTTGGTGAAATCAGGTAAGCGACTTTGCCCAAAGCGTCTAGTTCAGTAAATAGTCCCTTATTTGGCGCAATCGGAGAGTGAATCCAAAGTTTGCCATCATTTAACTTAACCACCGTCATACGTGTCTGAAAAGGAAGCTTGAAGATCTTCATATCCATTTGAATCAAATCACCATCTACTATCCAGATATTTTGATCAACTTCCTTTAGTGTATACAATGGTTCATAAAGAGAAAGTTCTGGCCTTGACATCGTTAACTACTCCTTCCTTAATACTGCCTCTATTATAGCAAAAAGTGGCTATCTAAACCACTTTTTACAGTTTATCTAAGATTTCTAGCAAAGCCTGATAAGAGTCGACTTCATAAGTTGGCTGGGCTTGGGTCTTGTTTTCAAGATGATGAGGATTGTACCAGATAGTATCGATGCCAGCATTATTCCCCCCCTGAATATCAGCTGATAAGGAGTCGCCAATCATAAGGGCATGATCTTTATCAAAGTTAGGGATTCGAGCTCCAATTTTCTCATAAAATGCTGCATCTGGTTTTTGGGTATGGAGTTGCTCAGAAATGAAGATTTCCTTGAAATAGGGTGCAATACCAGATTGTTCCAAACGGCCTGTCTGAATAAAGGTAATTCCATTTGTCGCAGCATAGAGTTCAAATCCCTGATGTATCAATTTTTTTAATAAATCTTCCACACCTGGGAAAATCTGTCCCTGTTTAGACAGGAAAAACTGGTAACGCTCTGCTAAGTAGGCACCATCTTTTTCAATGCCAAAATGAGCAAACAATTTTGCAAAACGTGTATTGACTAGTTCTTGTTTTGTAATCTTTTTCAGCTCCAAATCCTTCCAAAGTGTTTTGTTCATTGGCACATAATAATCCTTGTATGCTTGGATATCCTCAACTCCTTCTTCTTTTAGGAGGTGCGATAATGCTACATCCTCAGCAGCATCAAAATCAAGTAAAGTATGATCGAGGTCGAAGAGTAAAAATTTATAAATCATCAATTCATTGTCCTGTATTCAGTATTCTTTATATAATATACTTCAAAGTATAGCACAAACAGATAGAATAATAAATTCTCACACGATTGATTTTCAAATAAGTAATTTTAAAAATATAATAAAATTTAATATAAAATTTCTAGTATTCAAAAATAGATAATTCTTAGATTTTTGTAAACTGTTGAAATGATTTTTATTATCATTAGATAAAACACTAAAAAGTTTAAACGTGATAAAACAAAGAATGTAAGCGGTTTTTATATTGTTTTAATTCTTAAGAGACAGATAATTTATAAGTTTTTGTGATTTTTTTAATTTATAGCAAATTCTGCATATATATTATTGATGTACACATTATAATGTGATATAATTCACCTATAGGATAGTTTTAGTAATAGACTAGGAGGAGGCCAGCAATAAGGGTGTCTATAAAATCATCCTATATATAATAATTTACTCAGGGAGTATTACTTAAAGTACAATATTTTTTTGTATCTTAAGAATACCAATCTAACAAAAGGGAAGGAAAATAATGAAGAACAAGAAGAAATTTGGAATCTTTTCTTTTATTATTTGCTTATTGACAACTGTCTTTATATTTAGTTTGAATAAGACATTTGCTGAAACTCCTGAGATTTCAGTAACTGGAAAATTTGTAGATGCAATTACAGATGTCAAAGTTGTAAATAATGAAGGTGGAGATCTAACTTGGGATTTAGAGCAATGGGCTACATTCCGTATCGATGCAAAGTATGATTTAACTGGAAAAAAAGATGTCAAAGCAGGGGATACTACTGTTATGACTGTACCAGACGCTTTGATGATTACTTCACAATCATTCGAAATTAAAGATATCAATACAAATGAGATTATCGCGCACGCTAAAGTAAGTGCGGATAACAAGTCCATTTCTTTAACTTATACAGATTATGTTGAAAAACACTCAAATACTCACGGATCTTTCTTCTTCTATGCTCGTGTCGATTTCAAAAAACACCCTCAACAAGGAGAAATTCCAATTGAGATTACGATAAACAAAGAATCAAAACCTGCCGGGAAGATTACATTTAAAGGTATCGGAGACGGAAATCCTCAAGTTTTAACAAAGACTAGTTGGGTTAACGTTGGTGACCCAAGAGAGGTCCAATATACTATTTCAGTCAATCGTACAAAACAAAATATCAAAGGGGTGACGATTGAGGATCACTTGAAATTTACAAATGCTAGCTATGTAAAAGATAGTATTAAAGTTTCCAAAGGTAAATTCTCTTTCGAAACTGGTGATTGGGTATTCTCGAATAGTGTTGACGTAACTGATCAACACAAGATTACCGTTAGTGAAGACGGTCAATCCTTCGTTATTGAACTAGGGGACATTACAGAAGAAGACCAGTATCGTATTTCTTATAAGGTTCGTTTAAATTATGATCCTGTAGATGGTGAGGTCTTGAGAAATGAAGCAACCCTTAAAGGTGTTGGTATTGAAAGTACCAGCGTAACTAATGCTGCTGCAGTTCAAATTGCTGGTGGTGCTGGTGTTGGTTATGTTTACTCAATCAATATCCATAAAGTAGATGAGGCTAACCAACCACTTAAGGGTGCTAAATTTAAAGTAGTTCGTCAAGCTAACAATCAAGTTATTGGTGAGTTCGTATCAGATGATAATGGTAATATTGCTGTTAACAAACTGTTAAAAGACAAATATATCATCACTGAAGTTGAAGCACCATCAGGTTATGTCATCAAAGTTGCAGATACAGAAGTTAATGCGGAAGATTTTGGTACAGATCAAACTGTGACTAAAACTATTGTGAATCCAAAAGAGGAAACAACTACTTCAACAACTACTTCAACAACTACAACTACAACTACAACTGAAGAGCCTACAACTACTTCAACAACTACAACTACAACTGAAGAGCCTACAACTACTTCAACAACAACTACGACTGAAGAGCCTACAACCACTTCAACTACAACTACAACTGAAGAGTCTACAACTACTTCAACTACAACTACAACTGAAGAGCCTACAACTACTTCAACTACAACCACAACTGAAGAGCCTACAACTACTTCAACTACAACCACAACTGAAGAGTCTACAACTACTTCAACTACAACTACTGAAGAGCCTACAACTACTTCAACTACAACTACTGAAGAGCCTACAACTACTTCAACTACAACAACTGAAGAACCTACAACTACTTCAACCACAACAACAACTGAAGAGCCTAAGACTACTTCAAGTACAACAACTACAACTGAAGAGCCTAAGACTACTTCAACTACAACAACTACAACTGAAGAGCCTAAGACTACTTCAAGCACAACAACTACAACTGAAGAACCTAAGACTACTTCAAGCACAACAACTACAACTGAAGAGCCTAAGACTACTTCAAGTACAACAACTACAACTGAAGAGCCTAAGACTACTTCAAGCACAACAACTACAACAACTACAACTGAAGAACCAAAATCTACAGTCACAACAACAAATGACAAACCAGGACTTCCAAATACCGGTGAAGGAAAAGGAACATTGGTTACTATCATTGGTTTTGTAACTCTCATTTCATCAATAGGTGCCATTGCATTCTTACGTAAAAATGAAAAAGAATAAGGTTAAAGATTGATTAACTATATAAAGGACTATTTCAAAAATAGTCCTTTTTTATTTACAAAATTAATGGATC
Organism: Streptococcus sp. CF8_St5-17; assembly: GCF_024295665.1. Classification (NCBI taxonomy): domain Bacteria; kingdom Bacillati; phylum Bacillota; class Bacilli; order Lactobacillales; family Streptococcaceae; genus Streptococcus; species Streptococcus sp. CF8_St5-17. The sequence goes on along the minus strand of NZ_JANCOU010000004.1, from coordinate 1,282 downwards.
TTTGATTAAAAACATAAATCAAAATGGATGTATAATCTTTTCTGTAAAATTGGTATTTTTTTTACTTGAAACATCTAAATAATTGAAATTTTATATATTTATGATATAATCAACTACATAGGAGGTTTTTTTTATTATTGACTAGAAGGAGGTGCATTTTAGTTTGTATTGTCTTGAAAAAGCAACCTATAGAATTACTCATATATTTGTGAGTTTAAGTTTTAACATACAAATAAGAGTAAAATTTTTGAGACAAATAGGAGAAGAAAATGAAAAATAAATTAAGTAGACTTGCTAAAGTCTTCTTTCTTGTATTTTTACCATTAATATTCATAGTATTATCGAAATCTGATGTTGTAAAAGCTGGAGATGTCAGTAACAATATAAGTTCACTGACTGTTTCATCAAATGAAATCTCAGATGGTGGACAAACAACTGTTAAGTTTACATTTGACGAGCACGCACAAAAAATCCAACCAGGTGATACATTAAAAGTTAATTGGACTAGTTCTGGTACAGTCTATGGGGTAGGTTTTAAAAAGACTATTCCTCTAAGCATTGAAGGAACTTACGTTGGTGACATGGTCATTACTGATGGCTCTGCTACTGTTACTTTTAACGAAGCTATCAAAAACCTTCAAAACATCCGTGGTTGGGGTGAATTTGAGATTGAAGTTCATAATAATACAGCAACTGATAAAGAACATGTTGGTAAATTTACTATCATCAGTGGAGATAAGACAGTAGATCTAAGCGTTAAGAAAGAGGCGACTGGCGAAAACCACGCTCCATTCTACTTAAAAGCTGGGGATATGCACGCTAATGATCCTGAACACATTCTTTGGACATTGACAATCAACGCAATGAACTTAGAAGTGGACGGCGACGTTCGTGTGGAAGATGAAATCCAAGGTGGTCATTCACTTGTAAAAGATAGCTTCAGTATTACTACAACAGGTAATAAACCTGGATACTTTGCTGGCGATACAGCTATTGAAGACTTCAAAACAGCCTTCCCTGGATCAACATTTACAGTAGATGCTTCAGGAAAAATCACTGTTACAATTCCAAAAGACTTGATCAACAAGACTGGCGTTCTAATTTTCTATCGTACAAAATTAGAAAATGAAAAGCAAAAAGACTTCAAGAACAACACAAAAGTTTGGTACCAAGTCAAAGGTGAAACTGCGGTTGTGGCCAAAGAAGTAAACGCATCTGTGGCAAACATCAATGCAAACGGTGGTGTGGATGGCGATCAAACTTCAACTACTACAACTACAAC